>VFKH01000001.1 GCA_009885615.1 Parachlamydiales bacterium | reverse complement strand
GGTGCATCTCTTGCTGTCATACGCCAATACATCGAACAGCAAAAGTCCCCAGAATTTTAGATTGGCAAGAATTCATCTCTCCCCTGAAGGAAAGAGTTTTCTTCTTGTCACTGGATAAACATGCTCGAATGATACAAAAAACTGATACTGTTTCGAATAAATAGTATTTTTATTTACAAATATTCAGCCCCTCCAAATGGCCATAAAATTTAAATAGCTTAATATAAGTAACTTATAAAAGATCAGGTTTTTCGCAAGAAACGATAAGCATCTAATTTTGAAGTGATTATGAAATATAATTGTCGGAGGCAATCACTGAAGTTGGGCTAAGGCTTCGTAAGTTGCTAATTACTCCTCTTCTGCCTTTATTGCAGTGCGATGGTATAGCATTTTACAATCGTTAACCTGATCCTGAAAAGGGGGCCCTCGTTCATAGGGTCGTGGATGAAGCCCTTAGAAAAAAAGATGTTGCAGTACAAACGATATAAGGCCAGGAGGTCATTGGGAGTCTCTAAGATTATGAAAGAACTTTCTAGGATAACACAGGCCCTCCCTTGCAAGAAGCACCAAAAGAAGGCAAAGGATTTTTACTTTCTTAGTCCTATTTGATATTTTTATTATACGTTTGGTTGTAATAATTCTTGAGTATGCCTATGTTAGCTCTATTATGAAAAAAATAATACAACCTATCGGTTAAGGAGGGGTGAGCAAAATGAAGAAAACTGTGTTGGGTTTTTTACTGTTGACCAGTTTGTGTATAGCAGCAGTGCCTCAAATTGAGCCGTCAATTAACGCCCAGGCCGAGATAAACTCTCCGCTTATCGGCGATAAAACGGTGCCTATTCTTTGGGGTGTAGCGCCCACGGCAGACTCTCTCCACCTAGGGAATTGGGCCTCGTTGAGGTTTATGCAAAGCTTTGGCCATCCATCCATGGCCGTATTTAACGTGGAAACTGCGGGACTTGACCCAAATGGAATGAGGGAGACGAACCGTATAGAGCTCAAGGTTGCACAAGCAAACATGGATAGGATTTCAGCCCAGCTAAAAGCCCTGCTGCCCACGATGCCCATCTATCAAATTGATGCGGATATGTGGCCTCGATTTAAGCAAGTCCTTTTAGATGTCCAGCTGCTCAAGAAGAGCGATCCTAAAATGATCTCTTTAGCAGATCAGCTCTACCCACTCTTTGATTCCTATGACTACCTTTTTCTTGCACAAAAACTGGGCCTCAAGAAGGCGATTTTCGTCGCCGGCACAGATCAAAGAGCGAATCTTGAAGCGATAAAAGCGATTTTCGAGAATAGGGGAATTGCCGTGGCTATTCTCTTCCACCCATTACTTCTCGATGCGGCGCATGCAAAGATGGGCAAGAGCATGACGAATGCGATCTATATCAACGACCCACAAGCCATTACACAATATGTACAGGCCTTACCCGAAAAAGATCTGTCGGATGTTTGGAACGCCTTGGCGGATGGAACGATGCCAAAAGATTCAACTCAAGCAAGACAAGCGCTCTTAGATCAGCTGCTTGCCATTGCCAAAAAAGTGCAAAAGCTGTGAGCCCTAATGCACTGCGCTCGTCATATGCGCGATGCGTTCTTTTGTAAACGAGTGCAACGTATCGGATAAAGCCGTTGGTAACTGGCTCCCTGCAATCGAGTAGGGGGTCCCAGTAAGTATTGGATTTTAGACCTACCCGCGCCCTTGCCCAACAAGACCCTGCCTTTATACACTTTCTGTTCGTCGGTCCAACATTTTGTATATGACTTTATTCAGATTCCACCTAGCGGTGGACACCCTTGCCCTCTCTAATAGCTCCCCTTACAAGTGCCTATAAGGGACTTACACCCTCTAGTTTAACGACACACCCATCGCATATGTGGGAAATGGGAACTTTCATGCGCTGAGACTACAGTTGAGTGTAGGGTTATCAACATAATAAATCAGTCGAAGAATGCTCTATGCACCAGGGGCGCCAGAGGCTATTATATTAATGCAATTAAATCTTAAATAGGATATTTCTGATAGGGTTCACATAATTTCTTGATTTCTCTAGAAATTGGAAGAGTCTTATAATTATTGTGGCCCTTATTAAGGACTTTATTTAAGTAATACCTTTAATAAGCTGATTTTTTGGTTTCTCTGCTTGAGAGAGCGCAATTTTACGAGGCTATCTTTCGGAAAATTCTCCGAAGGTTCTAGTCCAGTGATCTAGTCAAGGGGGATTTTTTAAAAAGAGCTCGTGGAGTATCTATCAGAAAAATGTACCCAAATCCCAGGCTATTAGCCCTCTAATTAGGGCCCTTAAGAAAAGAATGTATCTAGATGATATGCTAGTAACTTAATTTAAAAGGTGATTTTAATGAGCATACCCCCCGTTGGATCTTCAGGACCTGTTCTTGCCTTCGCAACCCCAACTCAACCCTTTAAAAGCGGTACGGACAAAAAAGTCACCTCAGTAGCAAGTTCCCTATGGCAGGCCCTTAAGTCTTGGAAGCTGATCCCCGTTTTTCTGGTAGGTCTGGTTACCTATATAGGACAAGCACTTTATTCTCTTGCTAGTGGCAGGACCAAAAAGACGTTACTTTTTGGCCTAACATTTTTTAATATGCCCTTAATATCAAATGGTCTTGGGCTTGAAAGATTTGGTCTAAGGTACAAGGCTATTAATCTAGTTGCTGAGGGTATTTTAGTTTCCAGGATACCCTTAAAAGAAGATCTGGGGTCAACTGAAGGTACTGATAATCAACACATTACTTTTAATGAACAACTTGTAAATGAAAAAAAGAGGCTAGACACTCTACCGGCCTCTTCCACTCATGACTTGAATTCAGCTAAGCAGCAGGTATTAGACTATGGTGTTACTATTAACGAAACGACCCAGGGTATAGTTATCGATCTTACGGAAGAGGGAGAAACCACAAAAGTTTGGAAACCTGGGACGCTATCCATGCGTACACCCGCTACTGCGGCTGATTGGGCAAAGCATAATATTGGATATGTCCGTAAGTCATTCCCCGATTTTAAAGCTGCCAATATTGGGAATACGCAGGAACTTATAAAATTGATTGGTAGCTTAAGGATTCTTAAGATACCCGTACTTATCCACTGCGCTAAAGGTATCGGTAGATCTGCAACGATTGCATGTGCTGCTATAGCAGGAATCGGTAAGGGTATCACTGCTCAACGTGCCATTAATCAGGTTCAAGCAAATAGAGCCATTGGCATGAATTTTAAACAAGAGCTTGTTATTTATCAAATAAGACTACTAAAGCTCTATAAGGAGCAATCGTCTGATGAGCGTAAAGCTACTATTGAATGCATTAAAGATATTGATAAAGAAAAAAAACCAGAATTAAGAGCCCAGAAGATCCAAGAATCCCCTCTAGAGATCCGCGATTTTTATCAGGCGCTATCTAGAGCCGATAACTCTTGGAAGTCTTTTGTGGATGCCCCTGATTTTAATCAAAAAAATAGCGCTGGGCAGCCGTTGGATGTGCAAACTATTCTCGAGAGACTGTTGCCTTCGCCCTGAGAGATCGAGATAGGGAATTACATCCATGGCTTGAGAAAATTGAAATACAACGCTCGATTAGTCGAGCCTGAAAAAGTCTGCTTTTCCTATATGAAATCCTAGTTTTAAAAGAAAAATAGGCAATAAGGTTCCTTTTTTCAGCTCTACAAATCTAGCTTGTGATTATGAGGGCTGACAAGGGGTTAATCTATAGGAAATATGAGCGCCTCGAAACATGAGGGCGCCACTACTTGGCTCTGAAAGACCCCCAGTCTCATGGGAATCAGATGGGGCGCTTTGCTCAGGCGCGCTGCACCCTCCTCTTTTTAGGTTGGATGTAGCTAAAGGCAATCGGTAAGATACATTCGTAATTTATAAAATGGAAAACCCTCTAAAATAAAGCTCTCACTTATATATAGAGGTTTTTCCAGAGTTGACTAAACACCTTCAGGGGCTGGAGGAATGGGCGGCGGCAGCGCCGTTGTTTGCTTATGTTCTTCAAGTGATTCCCTATAGCGCTCGATTTGGTCTTTAATCTTCTGGCGCTTAGCTTCAATACTCCATTCATTATTGATAATTTTAAGAACGTCTTCTTTATCGAGAGTTTCAAACTCGATCAGCATTTCTGTCATCAGCTCTACCTGAGCCTTATGCTCGCTAAGAATCTGATGTGCTTTCTTATGCGCTTCAGAGATAAACTCACGAATAAGCTTATCTATTTGCTCAGCTGTCTGCTCCGAAAAGCTTTTTTCAGATTGGCTTTGACCCAGATACTGTCCTTGTTCAGAACGTCTTTCATAAGCTACAAGACCCAATTCATCCGTCATGCCCCATTCGCAGACCATGCTGCGGGCAAGACGTGTTGCTTGCTCAATGTCTTGTTGGGCACCTGTGGAAACATCCCCCACAAAGATCTCTTCTGCACAGCGGCCCCCCATAATAATCGCAAGCTGATCAAGAAGCTCTGTTTTCCAATAACTAAGGCGGTTTTTCTTGGGTAAAAAGTGCGTTGCCCCCAGAGATAGACCTCGTGGAATAATTGTAACTTTATCTACAGGGTCCGCTTTCTTTACGACTAACCCAACAATTGCATGGCCTGATTCATGGTAAGCAGTGGTCTTTTTTTCACCCACATCAATCTCTAGGCTTTTGCGCTCTTTACCATATCGTATTTTGTCACACGCTTCTGTAAGCTCTATGTCTGTAACAACATTTTTGCCCTTACGCGCGGCAGCAAGAGCTGCTTCATTAAGAATGTTTGCAAGATCAGCACCCGAAGCACCAGGAGTTGCTCTTGCAATAGACATGAGGTCTACCTGGGGGGCCATTTTAATTTTTTTTGCATGTACTTCTAAAATTTCAAAGCGTCCTTTAATATCAGGCAGATCCAATACCACACGCCGATCAAAACGACCGGGACGTAGTAATGCTTTATCCAAAACATCCGGACGATTAGTAGCAGCCATTAAGATAACGCCCTCATTAGTATCAAAACCGTCCATCTCTACAAGTAATTGATTAAGCGTCTGCTCACGCTCATCATGACCTCCCCCCATACCAGCGCCCCTATGACGACCGACTGCATCGATTTCATCCATAAAAATAAGGCAGGGAGAATTTTGCTTAGCTTGTTCAAAAAGATCCCGGATACGGCTAGCTCCAACACCTACAAACATCTCCACAAAATCTGAACCAGCAATGGAAAAAAATGGGCAATCAGCTTCACCAGCAACAGCTTTAGCCAAGAGTGTTTTGCCTGTACCTGGAGCCCCTATGCAAAGAACTCCTTTAGGAATGCGAGCACCTAGTGCTGTAAATTTAGCTGGGTTTTTCAAGAAATCCACAATCTCTTGCAGCTCTTCTTTTGCTTCATCTACACCAGCGACATCTTTGAAAGTAACCTTTGTCATCCCCTTTGTGAGCATTTTCGTAGGAGCCTTTCCAAAACTCATTGCACCCCCACCCATACCCTTCATCTGCCTTGCAAAAACAAAGTATAAAAGAAAGACTATCATGATTACAGGCAGAAGGGTCAAAAGATAGCTAATATAATTAGGTGAAGGTTCTTCACTTTTAAATGTTTTTTCAAGAACTAAATTAAGTGGTTGATCAGGGGCTTTAAAGTTAAGCCCTTTATTAATATCAAAATTCTTCCATTCTTGCTCGGCATCTGAAAACCATTGACCATAAGCCTCACCTGTCTGTTTTTCTAAAGCTCTTGTAGATAATTGCTGATTCTGGAAAAACCAAATAACATCATTTAAGGACCTGCGAGCTTTATCCAGAAGCTGTTCGTTATCTTCTTTCTGCGTAAAAAGTTTTTGTTGTTCAATAAGCTCTTCACGGTAGTTACGAACGCTACGCAAATCAGCAAGCCTTACACCTTCGGATTCAGCCTCCAGTTCATTAGTCAGAGATTGAAGGAGTGTAATAACTTGTGTGTAAATAACCTCTTGCTCCACGGGGTTTTTTGCAAGTAGTGTATCTTGTGTTGCTAAAAGTTCGTGTAAACTCTGTAGCTTATCTTTCATCGCCTCATTACCAATACCTAATAATGGTGAACGAAAGGCATTTACCAGCTGAACTAACGCCGTCTCTACTTCTTTTAACTGTTCTTTAGATGCGCTCGGCGTGAGTTGTTTAACTTCAAAAGAAAGTTGTTTTAAGTTTGTAGAGCTAGGAACTACTGTTTTAATGACTATTTCATTTGGACGAGATGGCGTATCAAAGAGGGAAGGAACTACTATGAAACCCTCTTTAGCCAATGTCTTTCCTGTTATTTTCAAATAATAGCTGGAAGAATCTTCAACGCTTTTTTGTAGATCTGTTAAACTTTGATCGACAGCTGTTAAACTTTCTTGTAGTTGATACTGATTACTTAAAAGCTCCAAAAAGCGGTAACGATCTTTTCCATTAGTTGTAATAGTTGGGCGGAACACACCACTAAAAGTAACAAGCTTGTCATTTAAAGCAATCTTCCGGCTATCTTGTGGCTCAATTAAATCTAAATTAACAAGGTGCTCGAGCTCATAACTAAATGAAACTTTTGCCGCCTTAGGCCCCATGTAGCTTTGGACCAAAATGACAAGTAAAATTGCCATCAGGATAAAAAAGAAAAACGAGCCAGGTAGCCCCTTTTTCGGTGCCCCCTTGTAGTTACCATTATTTTCAGCCATAAATTTCCCTGTTTTACTTAGATTCTAGCAGCTTTAATTGAAGATGTACAGATCCCTCAGCCTGCCAGCTAGTCTGTTTCTCCTCAAGCCAAAAAAAACGATATCTGTCTACGACTCCATAATCACTAATTCGATGATGGGGGGCCCCGCTTGTTAATGCGTCCATAATTCTCTGTATATCTGTCAAGCACGCGGCTCTTTTTTTAATAAGCCATTCCCATTCAAAAGCATTTTCTATAGGTAATCCTGTAAAATCAAATAAAAGCCCCCAAGAAGTTTTAGTTACCCTATCTTCATACTTTTTTGTTTGATAGTCCAAATAGTCTTTTAAAAGATGTACTCTTTCTCCTAAAAGGGCCAGATTTTTACAGATATTTTTGCCAAAACTTTTTTCTAAAAAAGGCACCATCTCCAAACGCATCCTATTTCTTAAAAAAGTGATATCTTCATTCGTGGAATCCCAAAAGGGGGAGTTTTTTAAAAAGCACCCGAGCTCTTTTTTTGTTCTTTTTAGAAGAGGACGCCAACAATTAACTCCTTTAATCATCCCTCTGCTCACCATCCCCCCTAAATGAGCTAGGTGTGCTCCTTCTAAGACTCTTTTTAAAACTGTTTCAGCCTGGTCATCTGCATGATGAGCTAGAAGAACAGCCTGAAAACCCCACTTTTCCTGAAGTTCTAAAAAATAACGAAAACGACCTATTCTTGCTCCATTTTCACTGGGAACCTGATTTTCTAAGCGTATCGTATGAAAAGGCTTTCCCACAAGCTTTTCTAAATCCGCTGCTTGAGATGCACTCTCTTCCCGCCAACCATGATCAACATGAGCTATATGTAGTGGAAATGGATACACTTTTTTAGCCTCTATAAGCATACTCCATAGAGCAAGCGAATCGCTACCCCCAGACAAAGCGAGTAGAAGTGGGCTTCTTCCATCATGATATTTTCTTAAAAAAGAGAGTAACTGCTGCATAACTAAAAGTTAATATTATAGATGAGCCAGGCTACTAAAAGCAAAATAATAAAAACGATAAAAGTCAGAGAGCTGTCCGGACCTGAAGGTGTTATAAGTAGAGCCTCAGGTCCATCGGCTAGAAACTGGGGCTTTTTACCATTTTTGTTCTGATTAACCTCCTCATCTTTAAAAACAGCTTTTAGTGCTTTAACGCGGCCGATTGGATACCATCGCTTACTACCGGACTTGCGTACCAAAACAGAAGGCGTAAGCCGCCGATCGTTGCGTAACTCCTGTATGCTATAGGGACCCTCCTCTTGATTCTCAATTAAAATATACCAAACTTTCGGGTTGTGAGCCATTCTTGCCTTTTTTAAACCAACGTTATATAATTAAAGCCCTATGCCTATAATTTGGCGCCTTCTCTTATCCTGGTATCTTAAGCTATTTGCCCTTAGTGCTGCAACCCTACTTTGTCTTTTAATGACAGTAAGATTACATGACATTGCCGCTTTAAGCACCCTTGGAATGCCCTGGCCCTCTCTTATTCTTTATACTTTCTATCAAATCCCCAGCATCTTACCTATTGTTATAGCCTTTTCAGCTTTTTTAGCACCTCTTCTGATTGGCCGCTTTCTTTTTAAAGGTCAAGAACTCACAGCTCTTTCCGCCTGCTGTTTGCCTGTAAGGGAACTGCTATTACCCGTTATTTTTGCAGCTTTTTTTCTCTCTTGTGCCAACTTTTATTTTGTTTCAGAACTTGCAACTACCTCTCATTTAAAATCGCGGCAAATGATTGCAGATTTACAAAGGACAAGCCCTTTGGCACTTCTCAAGCAACACCACCTCATTGATCGTGGTCATTTTACAGCTTTCTCAAAAAGCACCTTTGAGGGACTTTCTAAAGATTTTGTTTTTGTTTTCTACCAATCCAAATCCGAGAGGCTTGGCCTTATTAAGGCGGGAGAAATAAGCCTGGCTAATACGGATCTTTTGGCAAAAGATGTACTTCTTATTGGCACTAAAAATAGTGGTAAGGGTGAGCATTTATGGATCGAAAATATCGGCCTTACAAAAACTAAAGGAGACCTCCTCTCCTGGCTTGGAATAAGTAGATGGAGAGCCCTCCTCCCTGATTACCTTCCTTTACGCAGCCTTACAGAAGAAAATCGCCATATCAGTGAATTTGGACGCCGTATTGCTTTTAGCCTAGCCCCCCTTACGCTCTCTCTTTTGTCATTCTCCTATGCTTTTACATACGAGCGTCATAAAAAAATTCTGGTCCCTTCTTTTTTAGCGCTAGGATCGCTAGTGCTTATTTTTATTTCTAAAAGTTTTTTCCAAAAGCCCCTCCTAGCATTAACTCTCCAATTAACTCCTCAAGTTTTTATATGTCTATGGGCCTTTAGACGCTTATATCGACAAGAAAAAGGAGATCTCTAATAAATTTACAAGACCGCTACCTCTTCAAAAAGCTTAGTAAAGCTTTTATTATCGTTTTAGTTGCACTGCTTTTTCTTTTTCTTCTGATTGACTACGCCTTGCAATCCAAGGGCTTTAGTGGTTTTTATTACTACGGGGCTAAAATTTCCTCTTTTGCCGCCATCCTTTTCCCCTTTGCCTTTCTTTTAGCTTTTCTTTTTGTTCTTTCCGATTTAAATAGCAAAAGGCAGTGGCTGGCTCTCCAAGCCTGTTGTGTCTCCCATAGAAAGCTCTTGAGGCCCCTCTTTTTAGCGGCTTTTATCCTTACAACCCTCCTCTTTATTAATAATCAATTTTTTTCTTATGTGAATGATTCCAGGATTATTAAGAAAACAAAACTTTCCTATTTAAGTGCTTCATCAGAAAAAGTACACGCTTTAAAACTACGCGCAGGAGGCTATCTTTTTTTTCAAAGATTTGATCCAAAAACTGAATTACTTTATGACCTCTTCTGGCTTCCTGAGGGATCTACTATCTGGCATATCAGCACACTATCTATTGCAAAAGATCCTGTAATAGCCACCTACGCTCAGGAAATAGTACAGCAACCAGATGGTACCTATGCCTTAAAAAAGAACCATTTGGAAATAGCCCTTCCCAACTTCCGCTTTGAGCTCCCCGAAGATACTGACGAATTACTTGACACAAAGCAACAATCCCTAGCTTTACTTGCCCGTAAAGCACGCCTTTTTCCTAAAACTGATCAGGAGGCGAAGACAACTAGCTATTTCTATATACGTTTACTCATGCCTCTCATGCCCCTTTTTTTTCTTTTTGCAGCAGCGCCCAGCTCTTTGCATTTTTCTAAAAACCTTTCCCCTTTTTTTCTTTTCACTTTTTGGCCTGCTTTTTATATCGTTATAATTGCCCTTTTAGATGCCGCTTTTTTTCTAGGTGAAAGCCTTGTCATCAACCCTCTGCTTTCTATTACCCTCCCTTTTTTAATACTTTTAGTTTTAGGAGTTTTTTCATGGAAGCGTTCAACTTGAACTGCAGTGAAATAAATTAATTTTTATTTAGTACAGCTGCTAAATCTTGAGCCATCCCCCCTTCGCTATTAGAAATACTACCAAAGGAAAGATATATGCCATGGTCGATCCAAATTAAGAGTAGTTATTACTGTTTGAAAAGATGAAATTTGGCCGTTAATAAAGCCAATAACGGGAGTACTGCGCCCAAAGCACTTGACTCCACACCTTTACAACCTGAGTTTTGGGTTTACAAAGCAGAAAATTTTATTTTACAAGGAACAGATCTGCAAAAGGCGGGCTCTACGGAACCTTTAGTCTGCCCTTTTTGCGAAGTGGCCGAGGGCGGCCCGCGGATCAGAAGGTTAAAGGTCGCTCCACCCTGAGCAATGGTAGCTTTTGATTTCAGTCGACAGCTAAAGTCTCTCTTTTATCTAGCAAAGAACTCAAAGCTCTTTAGTTGAATTCAACATTGAGATGAGGTTAATCCTAGAAATGGCTATTGCCATCTAGATAAAAAATCCTATTTTATAGACTAAAATATAATTATATCATATATTTGATATTATAGAATAAAGGGTGTGCATGAGTCAAATTGATCCGGGATCACTATCCCTCTTTAAAGAGTTATTGACCTCTCAAAAAGAGCATCTCCCTTCTCTTTCAGATGCTGATCTAGCCCGGATATTAGAGATTCTCCGCCCCCTCCCAAATAAAAATCCTTCAGAGCTTGAAGCCCTTACTGCTAGTGTCTTAGCTCTTGATCCCCATGCTACGCCGAGCCCCAGCTCTGAGGCAGCCCGCATTATAAATTTAATATTTCAAGCTATCCATCCTACGCCATCGAAGCTATTAGAGAAATTCAGTACGGAACCTAACCCATCGCCACCTTTATACCAGATAGGTGGACTCCAGCATCATTTAGGAAAGCTTAGTCCAGAAAAACTAAAATTATTAAAAGAGATACTAGAATCACCAGATCCCAATTCGAAAGAACCTTCATTAAAAACGATCGCAGCTGAATTATATGCATTAAGTTCATCTACAGCACCTCAAGATTCTCAGGATACTAGTGGCTTGGTTCAAGAAATAGGTACACTTTTAACTGCATTGGTACATTCTAGCATAGTAACAACAACAACACCAGCTTCGCCTAAACGGCCACCTGACCTTTCAATAGTTAGCTTACCGATTGAAAAGCCTAACTTCTTTATCCGTTTCTTTAAGGTTATCACCCAGTTTATTCTGAGTCTTTTCAGCTGGCTTTTCCCCCATACATCTAAAAATAGCGTTCTTTCAAAACTAATTTCAGTTTTGGAGAAAATAAAGGGTGTCGATCTAAAGGGACTCAGGAGCTGCGTTTCTGATAATCCCGTTGATTATCTTCAGTTTGTCCCGATAGTGGCGCAGCCCGTCCCTATGGCAACTCCTGGGAACCTTTGTGGACTTCCTAATCTAAGCAACACTTGCTATCTTAATGCTACGCTACAACTTATGGCCGCTTCTACTCACTTTGACATAGCTTTGAATACCCCAGTTGATGTGGTGAAAGTTCCTCCTAGCTCCCCTCTGCAAGATCAGCCACAAATAAGAGAGCTTCTAAGGCTGCAGCTACAGCAGATAATCAATGGCATCCGTAGTAATGTAACTCCAACAGGGGATGACCTTAATTGCTTTTTTTCACTTCTACAATTAAATGGCTATAACCATCTCACTAGTGAACAACTCGATCCAGATGAGCTCTACCTATTTCTTGCGGATCATCTCCCCGGATTTCCACATGCTGCTATAGCTGATGTAATAAAAGACCCCCAAGGTGCTCAGGTCTACCATGAAAGAACTCCTCACTTCTCATTAGAAATACCTATCCCTCAGCCTACGGTAGGTCAGAAAGAACACAAGCCTCCCCTGAATTTTCAAGATTTAGTAAATGATTTTTTTAAAGAAGAATCCATTGATGAGTTTTTCAAAGAAAAAGGTGTTCCCCTGCAGGGCTATAAGAAGCAATGTAGCGTTCTAGTAGATGGTTCGCCACCGCCAGCAGTAGCCTTTAACCTTAAACGCTTATTCACAGATGCCCAAGGGTCCAAGCGTTATGCAGGTACGATTATTATTCCAGAAACCCTTAAAATTAATAATGTGGACTACCGTCTGAAATCTTGTACACTGCACACAGGAGGTGCCAAAAGTGGTCACTATAGAAACCTCTCATTTCAAAATGATAGGACTGCTTGCTTGACCAATGATCCCTTCAGAAGCCTTCTCGTGGCAGATAATGCGACCAAGGAGGCAAACCTTAATGCAACCTTATGCTTGTATGAGCGGGCAGTTAGCAGCTAGATTGCTGATGATATGGCAACTTTTGCTCTCTTACACCTCTTATTTATACTTCTTTTTAATAGCTCTTAAAAGGTGTTCAATATGTGTACGCGCCCTCATGGTGATGCGATCGATGAAAAGAGTTCCATTAATATGATCATTTTCATGCATAATACAACGAGCCTGAAGGCCTGAAAAACGCTTCTTAAAGAGTTTACCATGGATATCAAGAGCCTCGACAGTGATCTCTTCAGGGCGCCATACTTCTTCATGAATTCCCGGAAGGGAAAGACACCCCTCTTTCATAACATCTTCTTTAGCACTCGCCTCAGATAGACGTGGATTAATAAAGACAAGAAGATTATCTGCACTAATTTTTGTCTCTTCGCTCTCTTTCTCAATACGGGAAATAAAAAGACGAATGGATAGCCCCACCTGTGGAGCTGCAAGACCAATACCACGGTACTGTTTCATTATTTCAGCCATATCTGCGACAATTTGGCGCGTTTCTTCATCTACCTTTTCTACAATTTTAGCCCGTTTGCGTAGGATAGGATCGCCGAAATAACGCATTGATAGCATGAACTACTCGCTGATTTCTTCATCTTGTGAAAGAATACTTCTTTCTATGCGGAAGGAGTGCGCAGTCCAAAGAGATAGAATAACTGCTCCTATAAGAAAGAGGGCAGAAAGCCAGGCGGTAATTTTTTTAACTATATCGGCAGTAGATGTTCCAAACAGCGAACTGCCTGCATCACCCCCGAAGGAGGCTCCTAAACCCATTGTTTTGCTTTCTTGAATCAAAATAAATGTGCAAAGAAGTGCGCAGCTAATCAAAAAAAAAGTAAGAATAAAATAAAAGAAAAAACCCATGTAAAATACTATACTACCCTTTTAGATAATTCCACAAGCTTCATAAATTCTTTAGGATCTAAAGAAGCCCCCCCCACTAAAGCTCCTTGAATTTCACTCTGCTTTAAAAGTCCCATAAGATTATCTGACTTAACGGAACCCCCATAGAGAAATGGTATCTGAGCTGCTACCTCCTTATTAGAAAGCGAGGTTATCACTTCTTTACAAAAAACATGAGCGGCAGCGGCTCCTTCAGGTGTATCCATCCTACCTGTTCCAATAGCCCAAACAGGCTCGTAGGCAATGGTAATCTGGCTAATAAGCTCTCTATCACAATTCTTTAAAGCATGCTCTAACTGCCATCTTAAAACAGTTTCGCGATCTTCGCCCTCTCTTTCACCTATACATAAAATGCTTTTTAGGCCAAATTGATGGGCTCTAAGCAGCTTACGATGAACCATATCATCTGTTTCATTGAAAATATGACGTCTTTCAGAATGGCCGATTAGCACAAAATCAGCACCTACATCTTTGAGCATACGCCCTGAGATCTCTCCTGTAAAAGCTCCTTGGGATTCGTGACTTATATTTTGTGCACCTGCATGAATACCTAAAGCTGCCGCCTCTTTAATTGCTGTAAAAGGCACTGCCAAGTAGACTTCCTCAGGAGAGAGTTGTTTAAGAACCTCTTCCAAGAAATGAACCGTCTCTTGTAGGGTTTTATGCATTTTCCAATTGCCGATGATACGCTTCATAGGCCTCTATGATAAAGGAACTCTTATTTAATGCAAACTGTCAGTGAATTAACCGCTTCCCTGAAGAATTTACTTGAAGATTCCTTCCGTGATGTAACCCTCCAAGGTGAAATTAGTAACTTTAAGATCCATACTAGTGGTCACTGCTATTTTAGCCTTAAAGATACAACTGCCCAAATCCAGGCTGTCATGTTTCGCTCTAAAGCAGCGGGTCTCAAAATTATACCGAAGGAGGGCGATTCTGTTATTGTAAAGGGCCAAATAAGTGTTTACGAGCAGCGGGGCCAATACCAAATTATTGTAAGTGAAATGAAGCCCCTGGGTCTGGGCGCTCTCTTGGCTAAACTTGAAGAGCTCAAAAAATTTTATGCCTCTAAAGGTTATTTTGATAAATCCCACAAGAAATCTCTACCCCCCTTTCCAAAAAGAGTGGGCGTAATCACAAGTCAAACAGGTGCTGTTATTCATGATATTATTCAAATCCTGAAAAGACGTACCGGTAGTTTTTCTCTCATCCTTAATCCTGTCAAAGTACAGGGAGAGGGTGCTGCTCTAGAGATTGCTGCCGCCATTGACCAGATGAATACCTACCTTCTTTGTGATGTCATGATTATAGGCCGCGGTGGAGGCTCCATCGAGGATCTCTGGGCTTTTAATGAGGCCCCTGTTATTGAAGCCATCTACCGTAGCCAGATCCCCATTATTTCGGCTGTTGGCCATGAAACTGATTTTACACTAAGTGACATGGTAGCTGATCTTCGGGCTCCAACACCCTCTGCTGCTGCTGAAATTATCATTAAAGAACGTTCCAGCCTCTTGCAGGAGCTCAATAATATCAGCAGCCAGCTAGACTCCCATGTCATTCAGCTTATTCATTTTTTAAAAAGAATTCTCTCTCACACTATAAAACATCCATTTATTCAAAGTCAGGAATCGCTACTTGGAAAATACTTTCAAAGAGTTGATGAAATTGCTTTTAAACTCACTAAAGATATCACAAAAAAACTCTACTTATCCAAACTAGATCTTTCTAAAAAAACAGCTCTTCTTGAGGAGCTAAAGCCCCAGGTACGCCTGCAAAAACAACAAAAGGAACTTCTCCAGCTTACTCTTATAATCGATCAAAAAATGCTCCTTAAGCTATCTCAAAGACAACAGCTCTTAGAGAAATATAGAAGTTCTTTTATTGCCATGAATCCCAAAAGCATATTAAAGCGCGGTTACTGTCTTCTCTTTGCAAATAATCAACTTATACTTTCGTCCATTGGCCATACATCTGGTGAGCCTATTAAGGCTGAACTTGCTGATGGAACCCTCCACCTCCACGTGCATTAAACCAAGTAAATAGCCGCTCGCACGGGCCTTCTCAAATCTACGCTTGATGAAGCCCTTAGAAAAAGAGATGCTGAGGCCTACCAAAGATTGTGGGGAAAATAAGTAGGCTATCACAGCCATTCTCTTCTGAGCAGTGCCCTGTATTGGGCTAAGTAGTTGCCAAAGGGTTTTTTTTAAAAAGAGCCTATGAGATCTATCAGGGTCTCTATAGAAACCCGAAAACCCTCTCCCTATTAGATAAATGAAGTTTATTTATATCAATACCTTAAAGAAAAATTGACAAATAAGGCTTTTTAGGGAACTTTGTTTGTATGAAAAAAGATGATTTGACTTATGAAATAGCTTCTAACCGATTAGAAAAGATCTTAGAAGAGATGGCCAAACCTCAAGCTTCTCTAGAGCAATCTCTGGCTCTTTATGAAGAAGCAGATAAACTAATATCTTTTTGTAATAAATCTCTTTCCGGGGCTGAATCGAGAATTGAGATGCTTATTAAAAACCGCAGCAATGACCTTGTTTTGGATAATAAAGGCGACCCTCTAACGCAGGACTTTATGTGAGCGTCTCCCTTTTTCTAAACAAGAACATCTCAGCATCTTCTATTGTTGCGGAGCAAGTCCGCGAGATACTCCATAAAATAAATGTCCAGGTATTTGATTTTGAAAATTATCCTAACAAGGTCGACTTTTACTGCTCTATCGGTGGTGATGGCACTATTTTACAACTTATTCATAGGGCTACCTACTTAAATACCCCTATTATAGGTATTAATCTAGGGGGCCTTGGTTTCTTAGCGGAAATTTCTATAGAGACTTTGGAAAAATCACTAACAGCCATTCTCGAAGGGGAATATACGCTTAACCGCCGCATTATTCTTCAAGCAAATCCTCCCCAAGGGGGGCATTTTTATGCCGCCAATGATGTGGTCATACACAGAGGTCTAAATAGGCATATTGTCGATATTGCTGTACATGTAGGTGGGCGTTACATCAATACTTTTTCCGGAGATGGACTTATTATTGCAACTCCTACTGGATCAACAGCCTATTCTCTAGCTGCCGGGGGTCCCATTTTAACACCCGATATGAGCGCATTTATTCTTACACCCATTGCTGGGCACACAATTTCCAATCGCCCTATTGTTTTATCTAGTACACAGGAAATAAATATTGAATATCTTAATAAATATGAACCTCTTGAAGTGACTTTTGATGGTCTTGAAACAATAACGCTAGCTCCACATGAAATACTCACATTAACTCTGGCTCCCAGTACTTTTGGGCTTGTTAGTCTGGAAGGCTCAGACTTTTTTTCTACATTGCGAAGTAAACTCGGCTGGGCAGGGGCTTCTCGTATTTATAGAAAAAAAGGCCTTGTTATTTAACTCATCCTTGATGGGGATTCATGAGAGTATCTGACTGCTCCCTCGCCTAGAGACTAGGAGGACTTCCTATCTATCCCGGTGACCACATGGGTAATAATCTTGTGAAGTCCAGACTGGGTTCACCGCTCCCCTGGTCCTACCAGCTTTCCCGCTTTGTAGGTCAAGAATTGATAAAACTGATTCCAACTTGCATCCATAATGCTTTTTACAAGATAGGAGCCTTCTACCCTTTTGGGAATATTAAGATCTTCTATGCAAATATACTGATAGTTATCGACTATTTTTTTAGACTCTTTGTGACAAAAGTCCCTCCTCTTGTTACTGATATATTCATCTATCTTCGAGACGACCTTACCGACTTTGCCTCTTTATTTAGTACCTTTGGGGAGTTTAGAGAGTTTTTTCTGTTCCTTAGCAAGACGCAGCTCTTCCGGGTGATTGAAACGAGGATTTACGGTTTCTTCCCCATTCGACAGTATAGGAAAGCTCTTAAGTCCTACGTCCATACAGATAGCTTCTTCCCTACAAGATAGTGGATGCATCTCTACTTCAGCCCAGAGGGGAACTAACCCCTCACCGGAAGTATTTTGTCTTAATGTACAGGTTTTAATCTCTACCTCGATAAGCCTGTGCATTTTATGCGCGAATATTGCCCAGTTTAGAGAGCCTAATCTCACCGTCTACTAAAGAAAATCACTTTGAGAAAAGCAGAAGCTCTTCTAGCGATGCATACCACGAAATGTAGGAAAGATGAGCTTTTCTCCCACTTTACATCTACGAAAAAAAGCCTTGAATACTTTATCTAAGCGATCGACTACGTTTTGTAGTACCTGAGAATGGACAATACTCAAGGATTCCCTTTCCTTTAATTAAATTTGAAGGAGAGGGTGATTATGCTGGTCCCAGAAAAATAGACCACTATAGTTGTTAGTTTTTGCTAATCTATAAGGCCGAAGGAGGGCCGGAAGATGAAGCAAAAAAGAAGTGCCGAATTTAAGAG
>VFKH01000040.1 GCA_009885615.1 Parachlamydiales bacterium | reverse complement strand
CCTGATTATTACTTGTGATTACGGTCATAATCGCCTCCTTTGGCGTTTAGTTTACCGCAAATCTGTGTCCAAGTCTATTGGTGGCAATATAAGAGGATTCAAGGCATCTTCATCCAATCAGCTTTTTAGCTGGATCAATTGCCTATACGCATCAACCAAAGAAACCCTCACTAACCTTGACAAATAAGGAAATTAGGATTCTATCTATGAGTGAGTTAATGAGAGAACTTACGTTATTATAAGTTTTAAAGGCCCCTATGCCAGTAGAAGCTCAGTAGAGACTCTCTTGTTATATAGGACTGAAAATGCTAGAGCCCTAGGTGAGCCATTGACTATGATAGAAGAGGCTGGATAGGCTAAGGGATTTTTTCCGGTACATAGATCTACCTGCATATAAAAGGCGTGTTAAAGAAAGCATTCCCTTCCAATTTTCTCTAGAAGAAGAGGAGGTGTTAAGATAACTCTAGGTACGTTGCTTTTTTTCAGAACCTTTTATTATAGGATTCCAACAGCTGGATTTTTTTTCATGAGGGATCCTTCTAATTTTCTTTTACTCAAAAGATCCATTTGGCACAATGAACATGTTGCTTCAGCTCGAAGTAACAAAGGTAAAATAATAGATATGTCAGCAGAAATTGAAAGAAAAGCTTTTGGTGAAATATTTGCCAAAAGGCGTAAAGAAATGAATCTCTCTCTTAAAGAGGTTGAAAATGCTATCTCTATACGTTTGAATTATTTACAAGCCATAGAAGAAGGACATGTGGGGAAATTAATTTCACCTGTTCATGCACAAGGATTTATAAAACAATATGCCACTTTTTTAGGAGTGGATGGTGAAAAAGTAATCAAAGATGGGGGGCGTAGCTTACAAATGCCACATCTTAAACAAGAATTCAGCTATGGTATAGGTACTTTAGAGGCAAGAGGTTCTCAAAGCGGTGGAGTTAAATGGCTCCCTAATGCTCTATGGGCAATTGCAGGACTGGCTATTTTAACATCTGCTTGGTTTTTAGCTAAATACTTTGATTTAGTTTAGATTAGATCTTAATGTATGTGGTTATAGAGATAACCACATACATATTAAGGATTAATAATTATAGCTAGAACCACAACCACAGCTAGATTTTACGTGGGGATTCGAAATCTTAAAGCCGGAATTGTTGAGCCCATCAATATAATCAATTTCACTGCCAACAAGTCGGCTAGACATTGTTTTTTTAACATGAATTTCCATGCCTTGAGAAATGTAGACTACATCTTCATCGCTTCCTTTTTCAGAAAAATCAAGGGTATACTCCATACCGCTACAGCCAGCTGCCTGCTCACCAAAGCGTAACCCCCAGCCAGATTTCCCTTCATCTTCAGAAAATTCACGTAATTTTTCTGCTGCACGAGGGGTTAATGTGATAGTTGTTGGATTACTCTCTTCTTTTAGAAGCACATTGAGTTTCTCTACAAGATTAAAGACAGCACTTAGATCCATACCATGGCTCAGCATACCTGACTCGAGCGTTTCCCATGTGGCGGCCCCACAACCGATGCAATGAAGACCCGCTTTAGTAATTTCATGGGCTAATTTTTGACTTTTTTGAGGGAAAAGAGATAAAATTTCTTCAATAGTCATGTCTTTTGAAATCATAAGTACCTTAAAATGAAATTGTTACTGATTTGCAATTAATTTTGCATTGGCAGGCAAGCCTTTCTCTGTCCTGTACACCAAGAAAATCTTTTTCTTCTTCCGTCATAGCCGAAAGATTTTCCATGCCATCAAGGACTTCGATAACGCATGTACCGCAGATACCTTCGGTACAAGCAAAAGGAACTCCTGCTTCTTCACAGGATTGAGTAAGTGATGAACCATTAGGGAGTTCTATGTTCTCACCTGTGTTTTTAAAAATAAGTATAGCCATAATGTAAAATATTCTACCTCTTTATAGTCCTTTATGACAAGCAGCTTTATGAAGCCGTTCATTGATAGCCTTTCCAAGGCCCGTATTGGGCACTTCTTCGGCTATTATTAGATCGACTTCGAGGTTATCTAGAAGTCGTAAAGCGGCAAAAAGGTAATGGGCGGCTTCTTCCAGGGAGCCTTTCTTAGAAAGAGTAAAGGAGGGTTGATCATAAGTCTTCGAAAAAGAAAGAATAGCTACTTTTTGGCCTTGATATTTTTTGATAAGGGTAGGTAAGTCTCCAAGAAGAAGGTTTTTTCGAGGGGAATAATGACTCTTTAGGCTTCCAGGTGCTTGATAATCAATGGTTTTAGATGAGCATCCTAAGATTTGTTCTTCAGGTATGGCTCCTTGGCGGAGAATCTCTGGTCTATTTCTTTTGAATCCAATAATAGTAGACTCAATTCCAATTAAACAGGGACCGCCATCCAAAATATAAGCTACTTGATCTTTTAATTGATCAGCTACATGTTGGGCAGTTGTAGGGCTAATATAGCCAAAAGGATTAGCACTCGGAGCGGCTAAAGGAAAGTCAAGAAGCTTGAGCAATTCAAGTGTTAGTGGGTGTGCTGGTATACGAATAGCAATTAAAGGGCTTCCAGATGTTAAAAGATCAGATAGCGCCTTTTTTTTAGGAAGGAGGAGGGTAAGAGGGCCTGGCCAAAATTTCTCTGCAAGCTCAAGAGCTTCGGGAGGGATTTCAGAAACAATACCCCTAACCGATTCTAAATCTTTACAATGAACAATAAGAGGATCACTATAAGGACGCTTTTTTGCTTGGAAAACATTTCGTATGGCCTGCTCATCAAAAGCATTACATGCTAGTCCATAAACAGTCTCTGTAGGTATGGCTACAAGCATACCTTTTTTCAGATAATGGGCTGCTAATTCAACACTCATAATTCGGAGTAGAGGGATTCGAACCCCCGACCTACTGCTCCCAAAGCAGCCGCGCTAGCCAAGCTGCGCTATACTCCGTAAATTCAGCCAAAGAATAACAGTCCAGTGCCCTTTTTTCCAAGAAGAAAAGAAGATGTCTAAATTAACCACTTCGATGTACAATTGAACACCTATGGCTAAACATAAAGCGATTCTTATTTTTGGAGCTCCAGGGTCTGGTAAAGGAACTCTTTCACGTTTTTTATCGGGAAGTCCTCTTCTCTACCATCTTTCTTCCGGTGAATTCTTTCGGGGTCTTTCTATTCAGTCAGATGCAGGAAAAGCGTTTCATGCTTATGCAGATAAAGGGCAATTAGTTCCTGATGATGTAACAATGTCGCTTTTGAGCGTTTATATTAATACTCTCATTGCTTCTAATCGCTTTAATCCAAGAGAACAGTGGCTTTTATTAGATGGTATCCCCCGTACACCTAATCAAGCAAAGCTTATTAAAGAATATGTGGATATAGAAGCAGTCTTAGTGCTCGAAGTTCTAAGTGAAAAAGAGCTTTTTAATCGAATTACTAAGCGTGCTTCCGTAGAAAAGCGTAAAGATGATGCAGATCCGACTATTTTTTATAAACGCATAGAGATCTTTAAAGAAGAGACACTCGCTGTTTTGGAGGGATATCCACCCTCTATAATTCATAAAATCAATGCTCAACAAACACCTTTATGTGTTGCGCGTGATGCCTTAATTATCCTAAGTACTTATATAAAAGATGAGGATTAAAGCACTTTATCTTAAGAACTTCCGAAATATTGAGGAAGTGTGGATAGAGTTTTCCGGGGGTGTTAATTGGTTTTCAGGCCCGAATGCAACTGGTAAAACAAACTTATTAGAGGCTCTTTTTTATTTTGTCAGGGCTAGTTCTTTTCGTACACGTCATTTAAATGAACTTATCTTAGAAAATAAAGAATGTGCCTCTTTAGAGATCTTCTTTACGAAATACGGTATTGAGCAGACTCTTAAACTCGTTATTAACCATGAAGAAAAGACTTTTTCCCATAATCAAACTTCATATAAGACAGCATTAGAACTCCTAGGTATTTTACAAGGTGTTCTTATTAAAATAGATGATATTAATCTTATTAGCGGGGCTCCTCAACTGCGGCGCAGTTTTATAGATTTACAGCTTGTGCAGGCAAGTCCTTTATATGTGCATCATCTATTACGATTTCAAAGAGCCCTTAAACACCGTAATTTTTGCTTAAAAATAAAAAAAGTAGAGTCTTTAGAAAGTTTCGAATCAGAAATGGTGCGTAGTAGTAAATTTTTATGGGAGGCTAGAGGGGCTTTAATGGAAAGACTCAAACCTTTAGTCCAGGAAAACTACGCACGTCTTTCAGGGGAAGAGCTTTTTGAAATACGTTATGATTCATATGAGGGCGATTATCAAGAGCTACTTACCAAAAATCGTTCTCATGAAATACGTCTTGGATATACTAAAGAGGGGCCTCATCGCGATGAGCTGTTCTTTTTTATTCAAGGAAAGCCTGCAAAAAGCTTTGCAAGTGAGGGGCAGAAACGCACAGCTATGATGGCTCTAAAATTAGCCGAATGGCAGAATTTGTATAAAATGGTAGGTGAAAAACCTCTTTGTGCTATTGATGAGTGGCATAGCAACCTGGACAAGGCACATAAAAAAAGTCTCTGGAAGGCTCTAGAGGATCTAGGTCAGGTTTTTATAACAACGCATGAAGTGGAACTTAATCAACTGAGGTATCAGATTCAGGGAGAATTAGCTATCAGTTTGGATCCGAAGTGGCATCAAAATAAAGAGAGCCTCTGAAGAATCAGTAATAAGTCCTGGATTAAAGGGGTCTGTTAGTTGTAATTTAATTGTTTCATCATGGCTATGTCGTAGGATATCAATAAAGTAAGAGGGGTTAAAGGCTATCTGTAACTCTTCTCCTGTAAAGTCAACAGGCATAGTCACATGCCCTTCACCAACTTCTGAATTTGCAGCTTCTAGTAGCAATTCGCCTTTACGAAATAGAAAGCGGACAGCGTGATTCTGATCACCAGTAAAGAGGGAAACCTGCTTTAAAAGAGAGATCAGTTCTTCCCTTTGGATATTAACGCTGAAAGGGCTGTTTTGTGGAATAAGACGATCGTAGTTAGGGGATTCGCCTGAAAGAAGTTTGGTAATAAAAAGAGTTTTTTCTGTTTCAAGTGCGATTTTATCAGGCATAAGGAAAAGAAAAAAATCTACTGTAGTGCTTAGCAACTTCTGCATCTCTTCGACAGCTTTAATAGGGATAATTACATTGGTAGAAAAGCTACTTGGTAGAGAAATTTGTGCTTTAGCTAAACGTTTTCCATCCGTACCTACGAAAGTGGCTTTACCATCATGGAGGCTCATAAAAAGACCCATTAAGGTATAACGATTATCTTCACGTGAAACAGCAAAAGAAGTTTTCCATAAAGCCTCTTTAAGGATCGATGAAGATATTTTTATTTTAGTGGAATTTATGAAGTTCGGAAGTTGAGGGTAGTCCTCATGTCTAAGTCCATGAAGTTTAAAAATAGAAGAGCCCGCGATGACTTCAATAGTCTGACCCTTTGCAATGACTTCTAGAGAGGCGTGAGGAAGCTCTTTAATGAGTTGAAAAAAGCGCCGGGCGGGTAAAGTCGCCCTTCCCTCTTTTTCGACTCTTGCCTCTGCTCGATAGGACATGCCAATCATAAGGTCTGTAGCCGTAAAAAGGAGTTCTGTGCCCCTTGTCTCTACTAGAATATGGGAAAGAATAGGCAGGACGGGTTTGAGGGGTACTAAGTTTTGGAGGTTGCTAGCAACTTCCAGTAATTCTTGACGAGATATTGTAAAACGCATAATTACAAACAAAAATACTGGAGTCGCTATTCCTCTGTCAATATAATATGTGGAATGGAAACGAAAGAAATTGTTAATAACAGACGAGCCTTTTTCGATTATGAAGTTCTTAAAACTTTTGAGGCAGGCATTGTTCTGCAAGGCACAGAGGTCAAGTCTCTTAGGGAAGGAGGGGGAAGCCTTCAGGAAAGTTATGTGCGTATCTTGCAAGATGAAGTATTCCTTATAGGGGGCTCCATAGCGCTTTATCGTCACGGTAATATTCATAATCATACTGAAAGACAGGACCGAAAGCTCTTACTTCATCGTAATGAGATTGATAAACTCAAAGAATTTGTTCAAGAAAAGGGAATGACACTTATTGCCCTAAGACTTTATTGGAAAAAAGGGCGGGTAAAAGCTTCTATTGGCTGTTGCCGTGGTAAAAAACAGTATGACAAGCGAGCTGTTATTAAAGAACGAGATGATAATCGCTCAATGGCACGTGAAATTAAAGGTCGACTATAGTATAGCATAGATATATGAAGAATTTTATATATCTCTTTATCTGGGCGGTTCCTCTTTGTGCGGCTCCCATTGATCCCGTTTTTATTGGACAAAATTATGCAACAGGCGTTGTTAAAATTATTCTTTACGATCATGGGTTTGTCGATGATTTTAATCTTAGCGATGATCAAGGTCAACTGTCCAGAGGATCGGGTTTTTTTGTAACTCCTGAAGGCCTTATATTTACCAATCGGCATGTAATTGAGTGGTGCGTTAAGGGTTATGTTGTAGCTGACTGGATTGATAATAATGGGAAAGAGCACAAAACAGACATTTTAACATATGTTAATGGGATGGAGACGGATCCTTCCATTAAGCGTATTTATTATGCGGGTCATACAACACCGGTTGTCCAAGTTTTTAGAGATCATACGCAAACAAGTTATGATCTTTATTTAGCAGAGGTTGTTGCAATAGGTGAAAATTTTGATGGGGCTATAGTTAAAGTTAGCGCAACTTTAAAGGGGGATCCTCTTTCTGCTCATTTTAATTGGCTACCACTCGGCAATTCGGATACAGTAGTACTGGGTGAAAAGCTTGTAATTCTGGGTTATCCTTCACAATATACTAATTCTAATTTAAGCATGGATTTACGCGATACCTTGACCCTAAGTCAAGGTGCAGATAGCGGTTGGGATTATATTTTTGATCCAGACTGGGGTATGATTAAAACAGATGCAGCAATACACGAGGGTAATAGTGGCGGGCCTTGTTTCGGAACAGATAATAAAGTAATTGGTATTGCCACAGCCCTAGGAATCCAAACAGATATTGGCCTTATAGGACCTGTTAATATTATGTATTTACTGGCTAAACAAGATGATAGTATATTCGATAGCCTCTCAAAAAAAGGATTGACAAAGCCACGTAAAGAGGGGCATTTAGAAATGGTGAGTGGCAAGCCTCAAAAGCTACCTTTTGATCCTAAAAAATATATTAATCCTCTTACAAATCAGCCAGTTAAGGATTCTTTAAAGACGCCTTAACTGTATTACTCAGTAAAGAAGCAATTGTCATGGGGCCGACCCCTCCAGGGACAGAGGAGATAGCATAACACTTTTTTTGTACATTTTCAAAGTCTACATCACCGATTAAACGGTGATTTATGTTGGTAATTCCTACATCAATTACAACAGTACCTTGCTTTACCATGGATTCTTTAATAAAAAGGGGGGATCCAATAGCTGGAATTAAAATATCCGCAGATAGACAGAGCTCTTCTAAATGCACAGTTTGGCTATGAGCTAATGTAACAGTTGCTTCTCCTCCAAAAGTCTTCTGTGAAAGGAGGGTTGCAAGTGGGCGTCCTACTAAAATACTTCGTCCTATAATGACTATGTGGCGGCCTAACGTGGGTATTTTATAGAAATCAATTAAATATTTTATACCAAGAGGTGTGCATGGGGTGAAGCCCCCTTCTTCTCCAAGCGCTAGGAGACCAGCATTATAGGGATGTAAGCCATCTACATCTTTAGAGGGTGCGATAGTTTCCATAACACGTGCAGCATTTATATGTGAGGGTAGGGGCATCTGTACCAAAATACCATGAATAGGCCCAAGATTCAGAGCCTTAATTTCCTCGCAAAGGGCTTCTTCGGAAATGTCTTTAGCTAGCCGAATAACCTGAGATTGGATCCCAAGACGGGCAGCAGCTTTTTGCTTCATAGTCACATATGTTATGGAAGGAGCATTTTCTCCCACTAAAACCATCGCAATAGAGGGGGGCCTTTTCGGATTAATAGAGCCTTCTATCTCTTTATAGAGGGCCTCAGCTGCTTTTTTGCCATCAAGGATTATCATAGTAAATAAAGTATCCTTTGGATAATAATTCTCTCTATGTTGAAGGAAAAGTACCTTTCAGAGAAAGTAAAAATTATCGAAGAGCGCATGATGCAACTTATAACGTGCCCTCCCTCGAATTACAAATCTATTTTTGATTCAGCCGCATACTCCCTTTTTTCAGGAGGAAAGCGGCTTCGTCCAATTCTTGTTATGGAGGTAACACAAGCTCTTGGTGGCAATTGGGAACATGCTTTAGATCCAGCTATTGCTTTGGAAATGATTCATACCTCGTCACTTATTCACGATGATATGCCCTGCATGGATAATGATGACTTTCGTAGAGGTAAGCCAACATTGCATAAAGTATTTCCTGAATGGCAAGCGCTTCTAACAGGGGACTTCTTTCTGACTTTTGCTTTCCAATGTATTACAGAAGCTACCCATATAACGGCTGATCAAAAAGTCTCTCTTATACAAGTTATAGCTTTAAAAGCAGGGGCAGCCGGCATGATTGGAGGTCAGCTAATTGATCTTCAAGGAGATATAACAAAAGAATCTCAAATTGAAGAACTGCATATACTCAAAACAGGTGCTTTGCTGGAAGCAGCTATTGAGATAGGAGCTATTATCGCAGGCTCGCATCCTCAAGAGATTGTTTTACTCCGATCTTTTGCAAAGGATATTGGACTTGCATTTCAAATTATAGATGATGTTCTGGATGTTACCGCAGGCGCCCTTAAACATGGCCATTCTTCAGATGCAGCAAGAGGTAAGCTGACTTATGTGAACTTCCTAGGAGTAGAGGGCTCTAAAAAAAGAGCTGAAGAACTTCTAGAAAGAGCTCTCGTTACTATAGCACCCCTAGGTGAGAAATCCAGACTTCTTGCAGAAATTGCTCGTTTTATAGTCGAAAGAACTTATTAACATAAGTTTAAGGTTTTTCTTCTTGAAAGATCATTAAAAATCAGCTTACTAAAGAATCTTAAGCATCCGTTTCTTAGCAAGAAAAGCTAGAGCAGTCAGGCCCCAGAAAGCTGCGACTGTTATATCTAAGAAAGTTGGTATAAGGACATTTACTATGATTATAGGAAGTACAGTAGTGTTTATTTGGTAGCGTACCATAATAATAGAGAATTCTATAAGAGGCGCAAAAAAAGCTATTATACTCGAAAAAAGCAGATAGGTAACAAAAGTATTTTGAAAAGCGAAACGGCTTAGGCGTGTTGCAATAAAGGTTGCCCCTACATAGGAAAAAATAAAGAGGGCGAAGGGGGTGTTAAAAGATAAGATGTCTAAAAAAAAGCCTGCGCTAAGAGCCCCTATAAAAGCTGCAGGTGTGCCCCATAAGAGCCATAAGATGGCCACAACACCTGTGATAGTTTGACAAGGCATTTCTCCTATCCAAGGTATCAGAAGCTGAGAGAGCAGGCAGCCGAGGATAACAAAAAAAGCAGCCAGCTTTCGCCACATTTAATAGGCACCTTTGGAAAGAAAGATAGAAGGTAAGGTCTTTAGAATAATCTTTAAGTCGAGCAGAAAGCTTTTCTTATCCACATAAGACTCTTCCAAAGCAACACGTTCCTCATAGGAAAGATTGCTACGCCCAGATACTTGCCAAAGACCTGTAATCCCAGGTTTTACAGATAAAATTTTATTATACACGGAGGGGATCTTGGAGGTATCTATTTGTGATTTAAAATAAGCTCTAGGGCCAACAACACGTATATCAGTAAAAAAAACAGGTCCTTTAGAAGAGAGTTTAACACCAAGAGCTAAAAGCAAATAAAGAGGGGCTGCTAAAATCAGAACGATAAGGCTGAAAATAATATCGAATATACGTGTACTCATTAAGACTCTTTTTTCTAAGATAAAAACCTGTAGTTCATTATCATATAAGCTGTCTGCATAAAGGAGCAAGTAATGAAATGGTTACATTGGGGCATTATTGCCATAATTGCTGGAGTAATATGGAACTTACCTGTTCCTTCAACAATTGAGCCTGAGGGCCTACATCTTCTGGCCATATTTTCGGCAGTTATTTACGCTGTAATAACAAAGCCTTTACCTATGGGCGCTATCTGTATGATGGCACTTCTAAGTATGTTACTTACTAAAATACTTTCCTTTACAGATACCTTTAGTGGCTTTACATCGGATATTGTATGGCTAATTGTTTTCGCTTTTTTCATCTCCCGTGGAATAATTGCAACAGGGCTGGGGAATCGTATTGCGTATACATTTATGCGTCTTTTTGGTAAGAAAACGCTTGGCCTTGGTTATAGTATGGCCTTAACAGAATTTTTACTCTCTCCGGCTATTCCCAGCAATACAGCGAGGGCTGGTGGTATTCTTTATCCTATTCTACACTCTATTTCTGCAGCTTTCGGAAGCAATCCTTCAACCCCTGAGTTGGCTAAAAGAGTAGGTAGTTATCTGACATTGAACGCTTTTCATGTCACCTGTGTGACAGGAGCTATGTTTTTAACGGCTATGTCGGGCAATCCGCTATCTGCGGATATTGCAGCTCAAAATGGAGCAAATTTGACATGGATAAAGTGGGCTATTGCAGGGATTGTTCCTGGTTTTTTAAATATCGCTATTCTACCTTATCTAATTTTTAAGTTAGCTCCGCCGACTATTAAAGAGACTCCAGATGCGCCAGCTTATGCACAGAAAAAACTACTGGAAATGGGAAAAATGTCTTGGCGTGAATGGACAATGGCTTGCGTTTTTGTTATGCTTGTTATTCTCTGGATCTTTGGGGAATCCTTTCAACTTAAAGCTTCGGTTACAGCGCTTTTAGGCGTTATAATACTACTTCTTACGGGTATCCTAAAGTGGAAGGAAATTGTAAAAGAGGAAAATGCATGGGATACACTCATTTGGTTTGCAACCCTTGTTATGATGGCCTCCTATCTTGGTAAATTTGGAGTCACTAGCTGGTTTGGAGGATATGTAGCAGGGCATATTACAGGCTTTACTTGGCAGTGGGGTTTTTTGATTCTAAGTTTAATTTATTTCTTTAGTCACTATCTTTTTGCAAGCCTTATAGCTCATATTGGAGCAATGTATGCAGCATTCTTACTAGTAGCGATAGCAATTGGCACTCCCGTCTATTTAGCAGCGTTTGTTTTAGCATTTTTTTCCAATCTATTTGGAGCCTTAACACATTATAGTTCAGGACCTGCAGCGGTCCTTTTTGCCGCTGGATATGTCTCTATTGGGACATGGTGGAGGGTCGGTTCTATTGTAAGCCTTGTTAATATCGTGATTTGGCTCGGTGTGGGTGGTTTATGGTGGAAGTTCCTAGGTTACTGGTGAGCCTTCCCCCCTTTCATGATACACTAGAAGCTCTGGTGCAGGGGCATTCATTAAAAAATGCCTTTACTCGCTTATCTAATGCATATCGTCAAGGAGAAAGCAGTGCTGTTTTAAAAGAGCGTGCCGATTATTTAGCGTATGCCGTGGCTCGAATGCCTGCGACATACGCTGTTTTAGAAACAGTTCTAAGTGAAGTTGCAAAAAGATGGCCTTTTAAAATTAAGACTTTTTTAGACTTAGGTAGTGGTCCAGGAACAGCTTACTGGGCAGCCGACTGTGAATATTATAAAGCTGTTGAAAGAGATGTCTCTTTTATTAGGTTAGCCCAAGAATTAGGGGTTAAAGGGGAATGGGTACAGAGCTCTTTGGAATCCTATGCTTTTACACCTGTTGATCTTACGCTTTTTTCCTATGTTATAGCTGAAATAAAAGAGTATGAGAATCTTGTTATGAGAGCCTATGATGCGACGAATGTGCTCGTAATTGTAGAACCTGGAACCCCTGCTGGTTTTGAAAGGATACGTCTATTAAGAAGACAATTAATCGTTCAAGGTGCTCATATTTTAGCACCTTGTCCAGGCGAGGGAGAGTGCCCTATGAAAGAGGGTAACTGGTGTCATTTTAGTAAGCGTCTAGCGCGCAGTCGTCTCCATAGAAGTATTAAGGGAGGAGACCTTGGTTATGAGGATGAAAAGTATGCCTATATAGTTGCAACTAAGACTCCTGGATTTGCATGTAGGGCGCGTATTCTAACACATCCTCATGTCAGCAAGGCAAGAGTGAGCTTACCTGTATGTTTAGGATGTACATTACAGAGCATTACTTTAAAAAAAACAAAATTAAAATGGGGAGATGCGTTCGAGGCCCTCGATTCCCAACCAAAAGAGTAAAATAAAAAAAGTGATGGAAATAAGACTTGTTAAATAACCCAATAAAATAAACAAGCCATCAGACCTTAGAAGTCCAAGGCCAAGCAGTACAAGAGGTATTGCAGCAAAAACATTAGTGAAGGGCAGAGGTATAGGTATAGATTGAAAAAAGCTTTGGATACAGATAACAGTACCTGTAATCACAGGTGTTTTAAAGAGAGAGGGGATTCGAGGCTTTAAAATTTTTCGCGTTTTTTTTAAGAAGTTATCCAATATTTTTATACTTAAATGCAGATGGCTTAGTGATATACTTTTTTTACGTATAAAGCGTGGCAGCCAAAACGATTTATTAAGGGTAAAGCGCAGTCCCAAAAAAAATAAAACGATCCCAAAAGGCACAGAAAGCCCTGGAATTGTAAGAGGAAAGGCGAAGGGAAGGCTAAAAAGAAGCAAGATCAGCGCATAGGTATGTTGTCCCATAGATTGGGTAATGCGATGCAGGCTATAGCTCTTCTCTTTTTCTTTAAGAAGTTCTATTAATGGATCAAGTAGGGTTGTTAAAGAGGGCATTAAAGTATCTTTTTTATATTTTAGTATAGTCGATCCCAAAAGGCCGGTTTTACCGATAATAGAAAGATTATTGGAATCTAGCAACAAGAATTAAAAAAGCTTATTAAGCTGAACGAGCTAATCTATATTTTTGGCATAAAAAGAAAATATAGCAGAGGGTTTAAAACCCACATCCATTGTAGACAGTCTATTGAACCACGAATTTTTTTATGAAAAGTGATGGCAAGCTTGGAAGAAAAGTGTCTTCAAGAAAAGTTAGGGGACTAATAAAACGCATGGCTTTGCGCAATTGGAGAGAATTTACGGATTCTTCTTAACCGATTACCGAAGATGCAGCCAGCCCAAAGAGAGGGGGGAGGTCGCATGAATTTGGGGTAGTAAAGACGTCCCGAGCGAGCCCTTATATAGCTAGCTAGAGGACGCGAACAAAACTATGAGATATAGGAATTATTTAAATTGCAAATTTGTGTCTACAAAATTGGTGGCCGTAGACAAGGTCAGCGAGTATAGACTCGAATGGATGCAGGTAAAGAATTAAAAACTTCACCAGAAACAGTTGGAAACGAATTTGTGATAGGAGAGTTTATGCTGAGCAACATAGCACTATACCATCGCAGAATGGAATAGAATTTTAGTGGCCGAGTCTTTTTTCTTTCACATACACCGACGAAGGAGGGGTACGGGAAGTGCTACAGTTATTTACATTTTAATGTAGTGCCTATGAAAAAGGGCGAGTTATTGATAATTAATTATTTACGAAACATAATGTTGAAGTCAGGAAATTCATTGTAAGTGCCTGCTTGCGCTTAAAGTCTTGAACGATTATACCTTTCATACTTATGGAGAAAAGTAAACGTATTTTTGATATTATATTTAGTTCTGCAGCTCTACTATTCTTCTTACCTTATGCCCTAGTTATTGGGGTACTCATAAAACTTTCTTCGGTTGGGCCTATTTTTTACAAGTGTAGGCGAGTTGGAAAAGATGGAAGAATTATTGAGTGCTGGAAGTTTAGAACCATGTGCCTAGGTGCCGAGGAAAAGTTAAGAACAATTTTAGCAGAAAATCCTAAAATGAAAAAAGAATGGGATATATATTTTAAATTGAAGGACGATCCTAGAGTTAGTGGTGTAGGAAAGTTTTTGAGAAAGACTTCGATGGATGAGCTGCCCCAATTTTGGAATATAATAAAGGGAGATTTGAGCGTCGTCGGCCCAAGACCTGTAACGGAAGAGGAAGTAAAAAGATATTTCTGTGACAAAGCGGGTAAAATACTTTCAGTCAGACCGGGATTAACCGGAATTTGGCAAACTTCTGGCCGCAATCTTCTAACCTTTGATGAACGGATCCAGCTTGAAGAGCAATATATCGATAAACGATCGTTTCTACTTGATTTGAGCATTATTTTTAAAACCATCCCACATATACTCTTTGCTAAAGGTGCATTCTGATGACAGTTCTTGTTATGGGCGGTGCTGGATATATTGGAAGTCACACCTGCAAAGCACTGAAAAAGAAGGGATATCTTCCGGTTGTTTACGACAATCTACAAAATGGCCATCGATGGGCAGCGAAGTTCGGCCCTCTTGTCGTGGGAGATCTTCTTGATGAATCACTTCTCGACCAAACCTTTAAAGCCTATAAGTTCGATGCAGTACTTCATTTTGCTTCATCAATTGATTGTCGTGCTTCAATGCACTATCCAGGAAGTTACTACCAAAATAATGTTGTCGGATCGCTCGCACTTCTGCAGGCGATGCAGAAAAATGGCGTAAGAAATCTCGTCTTCTCAAGCACTGCAGCCGTTTACGGCCTTCCAGAAACGGATAAACTCAAAGAGACCCACCGAAGTGCTCCGATTAATGTGTACGGAAACACCAAATGGATGGTGGAAGAAATGATCCATGATTTTGAAAGAGCCCATGGTTTCAGTGCAGTCATTTTGAGATATTTTAATGCCGCAGGAGCAGATCTAGATGGCGAGCTTGGTGAAGCCCACAGTCCAGAAACCCACCTGATTCCAATTGCACTTAGTGTCGCACTTGAAATACAAAGTCATCTCAACATATTTGGAGATGGTAACGCCATCAGAGATTATATCCACGTCACAGATCTAGCCAATGCTCATGTAAATGCACTTGAGTGGCTCGCTGCTGGTAAAGGGCCAATGACATTCAATCTAGGAACAGGAAAAGGACACTCACTTTTAGAAGTCCTACAAATGGTAGAGAAAATTTCTCAAAAACCAGTCAAACGAAAAATAGAGCCTAAAATTCAAGGAGAACCGCCTTCTCTTGTGGCAGATCCAACACTTGCTCATGAGTTACTTGGATGGAAATCAGTGTTTAGCGACCTTGAAACAATTGTCTCAACAGCATATCACTGGCACAGTAAGCCCTACTGCATTAAGGAAGGTAAATGAGATCGGTTTCTCGTCTCTTTTTTTTGCTCTTGCCATAGTTCCTGCACTTTTTCGATCGATTATATTTTCTTTCTTTCCTATAAACCCTTTTGCTCCTTTTCTTGCGATTATCTTCTATGTAACTCCGTTTTCAAAAGCGCAATGCAGATGGCTTAGTGATATACTTTTTTTATGTATAAAGCGTGGCAGCCAGAACGATTTGTTAAGGGTGAAGCGCAGTCCCAAAAAAAATAAAACGATCCCAAAAGGCACAGAAAGCCCTGGAATTGTAAGAGGAAATGCGAAGGGAAGGCTAAAAAAAAGCAAGATCAGCGCATGGGTATGTTGTCCCATAGATTGGGTAATGCGATGCAGGCTATAGCTCTTCTCGTTTTCTTTAAGAAGTTCTATTAATGGATCAAGTAGGGTT
>VFKH01000014.1 GCA_009885615.1 Parachlamydiales bacterium | reverse complement strand
TTTCATCATTCAATCCTTTCACCTTTTCAAATTTCATAAAATCCCAAATGGCTTGGAGTATGAAGGAAATCTGATATTGAGTCAAAACCCTAGTTTCGAAAGAGGTCTATTGAAAACAAGCCTGGAGGGGCAGCTAATATTGGTATTGCTCAAGTAGCTAAATCTCCTGCAGATGGTTACACCAGCTCTTAGTCAGTATTTCTTTTGTGATTAATCCATCCTTATTCGCAAATCATGGCTAGGATGCCTTCAAGGCCTATTTTACCGTATGTATGCCTGTGAGATCTCCCAATGTTTTGACTGTTTTTTGCATGAATAGGCTGATTACTGCCGATGAAATGAGTTTGTGACCGTTCCCATCGATCCCATGGCCGATTTAATGGGGTGGGAACGGTTAGATAAAATGTAAGTTGCTGAAAATGAAATGGAAAGAAATCGTGTTCCCAGAATTCTCGCTGTTCCCACGAAAAAATGGGGAAGCAGGAAAAGATTTCAGAAAAGTCGGTCGATAAAAAGAGGTATTGCTTTGAATTGCGCAGGCTTGTTGTGGCCGATTGCGTAAAAGTTGCGTAAAATGAGGTTTTCTCACCATTTGAGTAATGCTGAAAAACCTGCTCAGAAGTATGTGTGGAAAAAGTGGGTCAACCTGGACTTGAACCAGGGACCGACGGGTTATGAGAGGCCTGCAATGTCCCAACAGGCCGCAAGCTACATTAGGAGGCACATCCATTGTACAGGGAAGAGAGGATTTCAATCTATCGCAACTTTAGAGGTGCTAAGGTAGCTTGATGTAGCAATTTGCTCCACTCTTGGTCCATATGCTAGGGAATTTTTAAGGTATAGGGATATTTTTTGTTTGGTGCTGTGATAAATCCGGCGTCTTGTGTAAAATATCTACACCCTAATCGATTAAATTTTAAGTTTTATGATAGGAGATCTTATTCATGTATGTGAGGAGATATCCTTATATAGATCCTCATTGATTTTTATATAAATTAATTAATTATCATTAATACTATTATTTACGTTTTCTACAATCTTTATAATCTTTAATATTATTGCCTAAACGTAAGGCAAAGTACATGAACGAAGAAGCAATCAAAGCAAAAGTCAACAAATCTCATTTTGGGATTTACGCAGTTATTGAAAGAGATCAAAGAATCCTCCTCGTTAAGAAATCCAGAGGCCCTTATAAGGGAATGTGGGATCTTCCTGGTGGCAGACCTATCCACGGAGAAACTATTTTCCAAACTCTGCAAAGAGAAGTTAGGGAAGAAACCGGAATTCATCTCTTGGAGGCCGCTCCTCATAGCAATCAAGCATTCGTTGTTGAATACAAAGAATCCGAAGACCTTATTTCTTTTCATCATACATGCCTTATTTATAAGGCAATGCAATTCGATTTATCACAATTTCAAGAAACTATAAATGAAGAAGATGTTAGTGGTTGTGCCTGGGTTGAGAAATCTCAGCTAAGCCATCTGACCCTCTCAAGGGTTGTTTTATGCGTTACATAACTCTTTTTTTTACATGTCTTGCTTCTCTTGTATCTGCGCATGCGAAACCAGATATTTCTATTCCTGCCTTAGAAGAGTCATCAACGTATACTCTTGTAGCTGCTGGGGTAGCTAACGAGGTCTACATTGTCACAGATTCGTCCAAGACCTGTGTTTTAAAGATTTTTAATAGAAAAACCCTTGATGAGCTAGAAAATTCTGAAGCCTTACTTCAGCTCGTTCGCAATGCGGGAATCAATGTTCCTCAGTCCCTTATTCCTCCGTCAAAGGTAGAATCAAAAGTAATATCTGTTCTCGCCTTTGTTAAGGGGGAGCATATTAATGATAGTCATCTGCCAGACACTGCCAAATTAATGGCTAAGCTACATTTGATCGAGAGCCCGCAAAAAGCCATCATAGGTTCAAAAGATTACTATAAATTATTTGATAGCTGTAAAGATTGGAAATATTGTGAAGAGCTCAAGAAGGTGTTCGAATCTTTAGATCTGTCATACATGAATCTTCTTCCCCGCGGTCTTATTCACGGAGACTTCTCCTATACAAATCTCATTGTGGATCAAAATGGTATTTTAACACTTCTTGATTTTGACCATCTTCGCCAAGATATTTTACTAACAGATCTAGTCCGCTGTCATCTCTTTTATGGATTTGACAAAGAGGGGAGTCTTAAAGAAGGTACAATCCAAGCATTTGTTTCTGCCTATAATTCTGTACGCCCTTTGAAAGCAGCTGAATTAGACGCATTTTACACGCATCTTAAGCTCTGTTTATTAGACGTAGCTTTGGAAATGTACGATCATATGTATGTTAAGAAGGATCTACCTATTGGACGAGTTGACGGGACCCCTGTAAATGCCTGTTTGAATCCTGATAGAATAGCTAAAGAAATCTTATCAATTAAGGATAGGCGTTCTTTAGTCCTAGAAAACCCTAAATTCCCTATCTTTTTCTTCGGTTTAAGTGGTGTGGGTAAAACAACATTGATACACCTCCTCGAGGAGTCTTCGGATCTATTTTATATTCCAAAATTTACAGTAACCAGGCCTCTGCGCGAAGATGATGATTCTCGTTATTTTGAATATCTTTCCGTTGATGAATTTATCAAAGGAAAGGACCAAGGTAAATTTTTTGTTTGGATGGACCAAAAGGGAGTCTATTATGGATATCGGTTTGAACATCTTACAGATCCTAATCGCTATCCTTTATTAAATGCTTCAGCCTATGGAATTGAGATGGTAAAGCTTCAGAAGGGAATAAAGGTTTTAATTGAGGGAGATTCTCAACAGGGCCTCTTGCTTCGCAATAATCCAGAAGTGGCTAAAACTAGAGAAAAGGTCAATCAACTTGCTCAAGAAAAGTTCTTCGGTCAGGAAGCTTTTCGCAAAGAGATGAACCTTATTTTTTCTAACCAATTTGGTAATCCTGCTGATTCGAGCAGAGAGTTAAAAAGAGAAATACTGCAAGGGATCGATTATGCAAATTGATAAAGGTTCTTTTCGAGATCCTTCAGGTTCTGTTTTTTATGAAAATGGTGAAATTTTTCGTTTAGTAAATGAATTGTATTTCCCACATTATCAGCATCTCATGACATCGGGACTATACAGCAAACTGATTGAAAAGGGGTTATTGATTCCTCATGCAGAAGTGAGTCAGAGTCCATTGGTTTTAAAACCAGAAAGAATTCCTTTTATTAGTTATCCTCATGAATGGAGCTTTTCTCAACTAAAGCGAGCAGCGCTTATCACGTTAGAAGCTCAACTCCTCGCCGCTGAATATAATATGCACCTAAAAGACGCAAGTGCGTACAACGTGCAATTTCGCCAAGGTAAGGCCATTCTAATCGACACTCTTTCATTTGAATTAAAGACGGGCTCCATCCCTTGGATTGCTTATAGACAGTTTTGTCAACATTTTCTAGGACCTTTAACCCTTCAGGCGCATGTTGATTGGCGACTCAGAAATCTTTCTCTCACACATATTGATGGCCCTCCTCTAGATTTAATTGTTAAGCTATTACCTCTTTCGCGTCTTCTTCGACCTTCTCTTCTGGTGCATCTCTTTTTTCATAGCAAATTTCAGGCCAAAACTAATTTTAAGCCACAGAAGAAGTCCCTTGACCTCTGTTCACAATCATCAATACAGGCTCTGATCTTAAGCTTAAAATCAGCCGTAAATAGCATCGAATGGGATTATCCCAAAACTACGTGGCAAAATTATGGGGAAGAAAATAGCTACTCCTCTCAAGCATTTTCTCATAAAGAATCGCTCATCAAGCAATACCTGTCCGTTGTTAAGCCAGGCATTGTGTGGGACCTCGGTGCCAATGAGGGGCATTTCAGTCAAATAGCTAGCCAATTTTCCAAAGAAGTTGTGGCTATAGATAGTGACCCTGTTTGCATAGAACGTCTTTTTAACAAACAAACACCACTTCTTCCTTTGTTAATGGATTTGTCCGTTCCAACACCTGCCTATGGCTGGGGAGAAAGTGAGAGAAAGAGTCTGGCGGAGCGAGGCCCTACTGATCTTCTCATGGCTCTTGCGCTTGTTCACCATTTACGTGTTTCTGTTGGGGTTCCTTTCAGTCATATTGCTGAATATTTTTCTAAAATGTGCAGGTATTTGATTATCGAGTTTATTCCTTCTGATGATAAAAAATTTATACAGATGACCCCCGAGAATAGAATTGACTGTGGGGCTTATACAGAAGGATATTTTTTAAAATATTTTTGTCATTATTTCAAAATCATACAAAGAGATCCTATTGTAGATTCTACAAGGGTCTTGTTTCTTATGAAATCAATTAAGGAGCCTTTATGTTCTCAATCCTAGCCTACATTGACCCGGGATCTGGAAGTGTTATATTCCAAATGCTATTAGCGGGACTCCTGGGTGGCATTTATTTAATCAGAGGGTATATTCGTGGCTTTTTTAGCAAGATGAGCTCTCTGTTTAAGAAATGAGAAAAATCCTCTCACTTATTCAGCCCTATCTCATAGCAATCACCCCGCTTGTTATGCTATTTAGGAATAATCCTGGTGAAATTTTCTTATTTGATTTTTCATTACTCCTAGCTCTTTTAGCGATTCTTATCTTTTCGGTATTTTATGCAATTTCTAAATGGCTAAAAGATTACGAAAAGACTTCTATAGCGCTTAGTCTTATGTGTTTTTCATTAAGCATATCAGCAGAATTACCTTCTCTTTCAAAAGTATGGATTTGGTCCTTGTGTGCTTCAGGCGCTCTTATTTCTCTTATGTTTTCGATTCCATCAAAATGGAAAAGGCCTCTTGCCTGTTATCTTAGCGTGCCTCTTCTGATAATTGTATCCTATAATTTATTCGAAATAGGGCATATCAAAAAAACTATTCGAAATGAAATAGAGCAGCAAAAATTAGTAGCTTTACCAAATAAGCTATATCCGAATACGTGCTCTAAAGATATTTATTTCATTATTTTGGACGAGTTTATCTCAGAGCAAGCATTTAAAAATTATTACCATTTTGATAATTCAGATTTTTTTAGCTATCTGAAAGAGAAGGACTTTCATCTCATTTCTTCATCTACTTCCAACTACCCTTGGACCATTACATCAATTTCCTCTATCCTGAACTTTGACTACCACTCCACTGAACTTTCTAAAAATGTGTTTACGGGAGTGGCTCAATTCCTTATAGAGCAAAACAAATTATTCGGGATTCTCAAGAAAGAAGGGTATATTGTCCATCATATCCCATCGATTTATTGGATGGGCAATTCCCCTCAAGGCCCTATTTCTGACTGCTTGTCTAGGACAAAATCCTACGGATTGATCCAAACCATTTCACAAAGTACGCCATGGAAAAACTCTTATCGTGATTACCAAAGAAATGCTCATAGAGAACATGTGCTTGAGCAATTAGACCAATTAAAAAAAATTGCTGAGCAACCTGGAAAAAAGTTTGCCTTTGCTCACATTATGTGTCCGCATAGGCCTATTGCATTTACAGCAAATGGCAGCACTCTTTCCGAGGAAGAAATCCTTGAGGCGGAAAAGGACACGCAACATCGATTCTATCTTGGCCAGGCAAAATTTATTTCCAATGAAATCAAGAAAACAATTGATCACATTCTAGAGCATTCCTCAGAACCACCATTAATTATTATTCTTTCTGATCATGGAAGATTTCCTATTAACTGTAATCCAAAAGGAAAAGCCACCTTGCCCTTGGAAGAAATTGCTTGGCGGTTTTCCAATCTACAAGCTCTTTATCTTCCCGGTTTCGACTCTTCTCTCCCGGATCACATTACGCCTCTCAATACAATCAGGATTATTCTAAATTACTATTTTGGTTATGGCCTACCTATTCTTGACGATGAATGCTGCCTTCATTTTTTAGATCTTAACCAGCGTATTCTTAGTAAACTCATTCTAGAGCAGCTTCACCCTAGAGAAGCTCAGCATCCGTAAGAATCTAATCCGGCATCAATTCTTTCGGTGAGCAATCAAGAGCCTTGGCGAGGGCTATAATGTTTTCAAGAGTAATATTCCTCTCGCCTCTCTCCACAGAACCCACGTAAGTCGGATGCAGATCAGCCTTTTCCGTCAACTCTTCTTGTGTAATACCTATCTCATATCGCCTCATTCTCACTTTTAGGCCAGATGCCTTTCTAGCAGGCGTTACTTTTCTGTTGTATAATTTTCGGGAAATTAGGGTGTATTCCAGATCAAACAAATTCATCAACTTTAAATTATAGGCCGTTTCCTCTTCAGGGGCAAATAAAAGGAAGAACGATTTAATCCTAGAAGTCGATACTGATGAGCCAGGGAAAGCCTTTGATCATCAGGATCAACGATAGCTCGGAGTTCTTTTGGGGCTAGGCCCCTAGTTTTTTTTTAAGCCAATCTATCTCTATAGTCAATTGCCCTACTTTACGCTCCAAAGCAGCCTTTTTAACCTCGGTATCTGCGCCTTTTCGACTGCATTTGCCAAAGATCGAGTCAGCCCCATCGATCAGTATCTTTTTTCACTTACCAACCTGAACGTAAGTGAAGCCTATATTCCTTCGCAATTTCATGGATTGTCCTCTTGCCCTTTAACTCTTCAATAGCCACCTTTTGTTTGAAGGTGGCCGCTCTTAGATTTCCGTTCATCTGATTGGGCCCCCATTTGGCCCTAAATTTTAGTCCAAAACATAACTTTGAGACCTGTCTATTTTTTGGGGTTCATTATACTGCTCATCTTCCTCGCCCACGTACAACCCTTCACATAACCACCTCCACAACCTCAACCCATACTCACTATTCCAGTCGGCAGCCTCCCCCCCCGCATCGACCCATACGCTCACCCCCGATACCACCGCGTCCGCCACGCTAACTCCCCCCAAAACTT
>VFKH01000010.1 GCA_009885615.1 Parachlamydiales bacterium | reverse complement strand
TGAGCTTTGCTTTCTCATTCTCATTGAGGAATCGCGTTCTGCCATTGGAGATTTTCGGCTTTGAGATTTTCATGACGGGATTTTCCTGAACCCATTCCCAATCTTTAACAGCGATCGCAAAGGCATGGGAAAGGCTGGCAAGATAGCGGACCACGGTTGTGGAAGAACGGATTTTTCCTTTACAAGTTAGCCCTGAAAGCAGCTCATCCCGTTTCTGTGCGATGAGGCTTGGTTTGATGTCGGAAAGAAGGCAATGTCCAAGTTCCTGTTTCCACCAGAGAAGATGTTGACGGACGTTTCTTGCATTCTTTGGCTTTGATGGAAGAACTCTTTCGATATAGCGGTCGATCAGTTCCGCTAAAGTATTTTTGCTGCCAGGTTTGTCATATGCATATTTGCCTTGTTCAACAGCTGATTCAGTATCGCGTTTCCATTTCATGGCGAGAGTTTTCGAAGCGAATGATTGGATGAGGACTGGATGACCTTTAATGCGAACGCGGGCGCGGTAAGAAACCGTCCCGTTTTTATGGGTGCGTTTGTCGATGCCTTTCATGAAGCTACCTTTGTTTAGATTTTCAAAGGTTAGCTGCTGGGCTATCGCCAATTGTTGTAGGCGAGTGGTCCATAAGTGGTCCACGGATGTGAACCGCGCTTTAGGCTGATTTGGGTGCTTTATCGCAACCAGCTCAGTTTCAGCCTGATGAAGCCAAAAAGAAATGTGGGGCAACCTGGACTTGAACCAGGGACCTACGGGTTATGAGTCCGCTGCTCTAACCAACTGAGCTATTGCCCCATGAGAAAAGAAGACAGAAAGATAACACAACAGCGCATGTAAAATCAAGAGAGATCTGGAAGATTTGCATCTCTTTTCCAAGAGAGCGCGTCAAGATAGTTTTGGAGGAGGATAACAGCGGCAACAGAGTCGATGATTTTTGAGCGTTTTTTACGAGTCATACCTGATTCTTTTAAGGAGCGTTCGGCTTGTATGGAGGTCAGCCTCTCATCCCAAAAGATAATAGGGATAGAGGTTTTTTTCTTAAGGAGCTCGGCAAAGTGGGTGACTTCGTCCCCCATAAAGGAGGCTTTTCCGCTTAGTTTATAGGGCATACCTAGTACAATTGCCCCTAGTCTATAAGGAGTAAGAAGTTCAAGAAGAGCATTGGCAGTCTCCTCGTAACTCTTTTTAGAAGGCATAACTCCATGTGCACCAGCAATAATTTGGTTTTCATCTGAGATGGCAACACCGATGCGGACAGTGCCATAATCAATTCCGGCTATGCGAACCATGCTCAATAGAGGCCTTTATAAAATCGCGAAAGAGAGGATGAGGCTCTATAGGCTTAGATTTAAATTCGGGATGGTATTGTACACCTAACATCCAAGGGTGGTCTCTCACTTCGGCGATCTCAGCTAAATTACCCTTCTTCCAGATACCTGAAAAGATGAGACCAGCTGCTTCCATCGCCTCTTTATAGTTGTTATTAAATTCATAACGATGACGATGTCTTTCAGAGATTTCATCTGTTTTGTAAGCCTTATAGGCATGCGTTCCAGGCTTTAAAGAACATGGATAAGCACCTAGACGCATAGTGCCCCCAAGCTCAGTAACATGTACTTGATCCGACAGCATAGCGATAACGGGTTCTTTAGTTTCCAAATCCATTTCAGTTGAATTGGCTTCTTTAAGGTTTAAAACATGGCGGGCAAATTCTACAAGCATCACCTGTAAGCCTAGACAGAGACCAAAATAAGGGATTTTATTCTCACGGCAATATTTAGCGGTCATTATCTTACCCATCCAGCCACGCTGACCAAAGCCACCTGGTATAAGATAGCCGTCAAAACCTTTAATATCTGTGATTAACTCATCATTACTATCCAAGATTTTATCTGATTCAAAACGATTGATCTTAAGCTTATAACCGGCATAAAGAGCTGCATGATAAAGAGATTCATAAACAGATTTATAGGCATCTTGATGCTGAATATACTTTCCAACGACAGCGATTGTAACAATGCCTTTTGGGTTTTTAATTATCTCAATAAGATGAGACCATTCTTCTAAGTTACTTGGATGGTATGAAATTTTAAGAAACTCGCAGATTTTTTTATCAACGCCTTGTTCATGTAAGGCCAGAGGTACTTCATAGATAGAATGGCTGACATCTTGTTCAACAAAAACACACTCACGTACCACACTACAAAATAAACTAATTTTATCTTTTTCTTCTTCTGAAAGGGCAACTTCTGATCGGCAGAGAAGTATATCCGGAATAATACCAATACCTCGTAGTACCTGTACCGACTGCTGCGTAGGTTTTGTTTTTACTTCACCAGCAGCCTTTAAATAAGGAACGTAGCTAAGGTGAATATTTATACAAAGAGCAGGTCTTTCATAGCGAAATTGACGAATGGCTTCAAAATAGGGGAGTGATTCAATATCACCAACAGTACCACCAATTTCAACGATAACAATTTCAATGCCCTTTTCTTGCTCACCACATTCAATAATACGCTGCTTAATTTCATCTGTTATGTGAGGAATTACTTGAACAGTCTTTCCAAGATAATCACCGCGACGCTCCCTTTTAATAACAGTATCATAAATCTGACCTGAAGTGGCATTAGAAGCTTTAGAAAGAGGGGAGTTGCAATAACGGTAGTAATGGCCTAGGTCCAGATCTGTTTCAGCGCCATCATCGGTAACATAGACCTCACCATGTTGGTAGGGACTCATTGTTCCTGGATCAACATTTAAATAAGGATCTAGCTTCATCATAGCTACTTTGAGACCCTGTTTTTCTAGTAACATAGCAATAGATGCGGCGGTCAAGCCTTTACCTAGTGAGGAAACAACACCTCCCGTTATAAAAATATATTTCATTAACATAATAATAATTTCTCCACACGGGCTATGTCATCAGGAACGTCCACTGCGCAGCTTTCAAACGGTTCACTGATGGTTGCGACTTTAATGCGAAACCCATGTTCCAAAATTTTAAGTTGCTCTAAGGACTCAATAGTTTGCAGAGGTGTTGGACAGAGATCTTTATAGTCGAGTAAAAAGTCCTTACGGAAGCAATAGAGTCCGATATGTCGATAATAGGATGTGAAATCAAAATTTTCTGTAGTCTTAAAAGGGATGAGAGAGCGACTAAAATAAAGTGCATTTCCTCTCAAATCCATAACACATTTTACACAAGAAGGATTTAAAGCCTCTTCCTGCGTCTTAATGCGAATAGCAGCTGTTGAAATAATAGACTCTGGATCTTCAAAAAGAAGCTCTAAAGTTTCACGGATAATACGCTTTTCAAGTAAAGGTTCATCACCTTGGATGTTTACAACATACTCATATTCTTGAAGTTGTGGATATTTATGTAAGGCCTCCACAATTCTGTCTGTGCCTGTCTGGCAGGAAGAGCTTGTCATAAGCACTTTGCCGCCAAAAGATTTTACATGATCTGCAATGCCTATATCTTCTGTTAAGACAATAACTTCTTTAAATCCTTTATAAGATTTTGTATTTTCATAAGTGCGTTGAATGAGAGACTTGCCCAGAATAGGAGCTAGCATCTTTCCAGGAAACCGACTGCTTGCAAAACGGGCTGGAATAATACCAATGATTGACGGTTTTAAAAACATGAGGGTAGAATAGCAGTAAAAAATAAAGCGAGCAAGAATTTTGAATAACAATCAGCCTCTTTTAATGCATACTTGTTGTGCCCCCTGCTCAGGGGAAGTTATAGATGCAATCCAAAAAAGCGGCATTGTTTTTGCTCTTTTTTTCTATAATCCCAATATTCATCCTCTTAAGGAGTATGAGTTACGTAAGAGTGAGAATATTCGCTACGCAGAAAAATTGAACATCCCCTTTATTGATGCTGATTATGATACTGATAACTGGTTTGAGCGTATTAAGGGTCTAGAAGAAGCCCCTGAGAGGGGAGTGCGCTGTACAGCTTGTTTTGATATGCGATTTGAAAGAACAGCCCTCTATGCATATGAAAATGGCTACAAATCGATTACTAGCTGCCTAGGCATTTCGCGCTGGAAAGATATGAACCAGATTAACAATGCTGGTAAAAAAGCAGTAAGTATATATCCAGGAATGACTTATGATGATCGTAATTGGCGTAAAAATGGAGGGTCTGCCCGTATGTACGAAATTGCTAAGTATGAAAATTTTTACAAGCAGGAGTATTGTGGATGTATTTACTCTCTACGAGATAGCAATAAATGGCGCCTTCAAAAAGGTGAGGCACTTATTCAAATAGGCAAAAAATTCTACCTACCTTAAAGGAGACTTTTCATCGAATAGCAGGGGGCCTTGCTACCCCGTTCTTTGATACCCTAGCCCAACTTCAATGACTCCTTTAGCCCATATTTTTTTTAACTACATGTTCATAAGTTAGATGCATTTTTTGCTGCAAATTTCTATTTTTATAACATGTTTACATACAGTATTTTATAAAATTAAAACCTTTTTACCTCATTTCCCGTGAAAATTGTACCTAGGTTTTGCCCGGCAGGGCAATGTTCAGTTCCTTCAAAATTTCTCGCTGCGGTTTTGTCGCCTCTGTGACGAGGTGCCCGTACTTGCCGGAGTACTTCACTTTCGTTAGTGTGGCTATTTCTAGGTAAATCCTAAGCCATTTATATTGAAGCATTCTCCTGTAGTCATACCCCCTTTTGGATCCGGCGGAATTAATCTATCGATCACCTTAACTCAATCTATTTCATCACACATTGCCGATACTATCCCAAGATGATCAACATCCTTGCTTGCGTAGTCTTCTCTCACATGCCCTGTATAACAGGAGTTACTAACTAAGCGCTAAATTATGCATAAACACATCTATACGAAAAGGAAGCCGGTAGCCTTAGCAACATCTAGGGACTGCTTTATCTTATCATCAAACATTTGTTGGGAGCTGCAACCAGTAGGAAGACAAAGTTGCCTGTCACAAGT
>VFKH01000056.1 GCA_009885615.1 Parachlamydiales bacterium | reverse complement strand
CATGAGCAATCAATAGAATGGCAATATATCCAACCAGGAAAACCTCAACAAAATGGACATACAGAGAGCTTTAATGGGAAATTAAGAGACGAATGTTTGAATGAGAACTTGTTTTGATCTTGAGGCAAACTCGGGGCATCCTTGAAAAATAGCGGATCGATTACAATCATCAAAGACCGCATAGTAGCCTTGGTGGGTTAACCCCAGCTGAGGCTTTTATGCGGCATTCAAATGTTCACGAATAGGTCGCGAACAATTGAATATAGGAAGAAGAGGAAAATAAGAACCTTCAGTTTCTATTGGTACAAGAAAAGGGGCAAGGTCAGGAGCTGTTTCTTCCATTCCCCTACCTGTAATGGATACACCTCGAATGTACTGCCTATCTCCTTTAATATGCGGTCCTCTTTAAGAGCTGCGAGCGCTATTTTACACTTAGATTCGGCACTTCTTATTTGATTCATCTTCTGGTCCTCTTTGATGGCCTTAAAGATTAGCAAAAACTAACATCTATAGTACCACTTTTCATTTCAGCAGATTCTTTAAGTGATATGGTATAAGCTGGCTCCCGTAGCGCCTAGTTTGCTGATCTGTCAGAATTTTCCTTAGGGGGTCATCCTCGGAGAGGGGGGCCTCGGGATCAGGATGTAGCGGCCTTTTAGACCCGGCAATTTCGACGAGAGTGTCATAAGCTTCCCTCCATATCGCTTTTCCTTTTTCACTACACTTGTCAAATAAATTTACTGGAGCGTTGTCCTCAACAATTTTAGCCGTTAAAGCATCAAGAGCAGCCCAGTTTGTTATTTTAGCATTACTTTTCGTTAAAGCTACTTCTACTAGGAAAGTATTATTGTACTGACCTAGAATTATTTGATCATATAATTCTTTAGTAGCAGCCTCCTTAGAACTCGAGGGGTAGCGTAGAGGAGCGTTCTTTTCCAAAAGGGTGCGCGCATCTACCAGTGAATACCGATCCTCCTCATTTCCTGACTTCCAAGACGGAACTTTTTCTGTATATGCGCTCAGGAGAGTATCATAGCACTCTCTCCATTTGGCCTCGGTCTTGGGACCAATAGACGGATCTATTGCTAGCTTAGCAGCAATCTGAGGATCTTTGCCGAGAATGGGCCGCGATGTTGATGAAGGCTCCTGAGCGATAACCAGCGAAGCTTCTAAATAAGCTGATGCTTTATCGTCATGTTCTTGAGGACTCATGGACCATGGTCGATCAGCTGGATTTAAAATGTGCTTTGAAAGTTTACTAATCTGGGTAGCCTGAGGAGATGGCGGGTTTAGGGGTTGGATGGAACCCGTAAGCCCCTTTGGAGGGGAGCTAAACATGCGAAGTAGCGAGGCGATAAATGTAGCCACTATGGATCTAAACATAAACCCTAGAGAATTCCATTTATCTGGTTCTTGCTGGGATATATATCGGAAGCTACGCGGTTCTACTGATCGCTGCGCATCGGGTCCCTGGGTGTCGCGCATTTGTCTTGGCGTCTCTTCGAACAGTTTATCCTGAATATTATCTACCATACAAAGCTCCCTTTTCTTAACCTATCAATACCTTATTAAAATAATAATTGTCAATCAGATGGGTCATAGTTATGTGAAAATCGAAAAGAACTTCCACTCAGGCAAGAGGGAAAATATAGATAACGTACCTCTAAAGTATATATTATTTCAGACCTGCAAAAAGAGGTTATAGATATATTTTTAATAGAGCTCTTTCAAAACCTAGGTTCGATGTAATCTTGGATGATCTTTTACATGATCCTGGAAAGAGGACAACTAGGGTGACTTGCCCACAACCCAAGTTCAACGGTATAGTCCTAAAATGTATTAAAGTTAGAGGTATACCCCCTACATCTTGAACGTTAAAGAACTCCCGTTCTTGCTAGAATAATTTGGATTTTTTTCTGCCCGCTGAACTTGGGCGAGGGCCTGCAGAGAATTTTCCGAAAACAACCACAGCGATGGGGTCTTTTCTCTAGGGGTCTGTCAATATTGAAATTCGGCTCTTTGGCACCGCACACCCGTAATTTGAATGTTGACAGACCACTAGGGAAGAGCCGTGTAAAAATTAATAAAATATTTATTTGATATTTTGGAATCTAAGGGTGTCGAAAGATTCAATTACAGGGTTAACTGGATCATATTTAAAGGTGAAACTCTGAGATTCTATCGAACGGTAGTACCATTCATCTCCATTTTCTCGTAGGAGACGGTCACAGCCAAGGGCTATTCCTGAAAAAAAACCATAAGCATAGATAGCATCCTTCATATACTGAGATGAGCTAGGCCGGTAGCAGCTGCGTATGCCATCGATAGGGGATATTATTTCCTGAAAAAAGTTAATGGAGGAGATTCCAAAAGAAGATTTAGGAGAAGGGGGGGGAATACTTGTTAAATTACTATCCCTTCCCCAGGGATCTTCTGCAAAAAGAGTAATATTGAAAAATAAAAAGCTCATAAAAACCGTAGAGTAATTAAAACACATAATCAAGCATAAGTAGGGGGTAGAGGCGTTCTTGTTCTAGAATTTTATTGCCGACATTCTCATAGAGACACTCGTTATATTCAGCAGCAGCACGTCCGGCACCCCAAATACCTCCGATATACCAGCCGACCTCTAAGCTTGCACAAATAATAGCAGGAAAGATAAGATTTTTTTTTGCAAACTGGTAGGTAGCTCCAATAAAGACGGCATTCATAATAAGAGCTGTGATACCTGTATTTACTTGTTTAACATACATATAGCCAGCACCTGGTAAGAGTGCATTCATCATACGCGCTTGATTCACGGATTTAGAATCGAGGCAATAGCAGGAATAAATCTTTTTAAGATAGGAAGGAGCCGCTTTCATAGTAAGAGCGCTTTTAAAATCACCTGTACGCAAAGCACTATAAAGTTCCAATTTATTTGCTAAACTAGGGTTTTGGAGGTAGATTCCCTTGAGAAGGGCTTGAGCGTACTCCTCACGTCCTGTACGGCAACTGCTATCGTAGACAATGATTAGCATGTCTTTCCAGGCGGGAAAAGTATTTGTAACAGCATTTTTGAGAGCACTTTTTTCAAAGTAGCAAAAGGCCTCTTCATATTTCCCTGCTAAGTAGTAGGAAAGTAGAATTTCATATTGAAACTGAAGGATAGTTTGAAGGCTGCTACCACGCAAAAGAATTTCCCCTCTTTCGAAAGCGGTGATAGCCCGATAAAAATCGCGTCTTTGGCCAAAGGTCTCGCCGATTCTTTGTTCATCTGCTATATTTTCAGCAGTTGTAATCAGAGGGAAGGGGGAGGGGCCCGCTTTAATAGATTCGGCCTTGGGAGTAAACTCTACATGAGGCTTAAAAGGTATCTGGGGCTGTTTACAAGAAGATAATATAGAAATAAGTAGAAGAAAGCAATTAAGTCTTAAAACAGTTTTATTCATTCATGGGGCGTTTAGGGGGCTTTGAAGGGAAAGCTTTTTTAGGTATATGCTGTACAGGATTTTTTTGGTTATTAGATTGATTGGAAGGGGATAATGGGGGGTCTATAATTGCCTTATCTATAAAAGATAATTTATTATTAGCGCTGCTTTCTGGATTATTAGCAGGGTATACATTATCTATAGGGGGATTTGTTGGGATAGATGGTAAAGGCTCCGGCATAACATAGGGGTTGCTAGGGAGATCACTTTTTTTAGGCTCTGGCACAACATAGGGGTTGCTAGGGAGATCGCTTTTTATAGGCTCTGGAACAATATAAGCATAGTCAGGGGTAGCGATCTCAAGAGTCTCTGGTTGGATATAAGCACTCACTGGATAAGTGTCAGTTATAGACTGCATAGGAATATAGGTATTTGAACTGACTTTAGGAGTGGAGCGTTTTAATTCAGGTGTTAAGGATTTTCCCTTAACATTACCATTTGGAAGGTCATTAGAAAGGGATTCGTAAGGGCGATAGAAACTTTTATGGAAAGCATTCGTTTGGCAATTCGGCATGCATTCTTCAGGTTTAGAATTCCAATTAAACTCATCACCCTCATAGTTACCAATACCACATATCTGGTCGGTTGTTTCCATAATACGCGGATGAATAAAGATAATTGTGTTGTTTTTGGTATAGGTCTGGGTTTGCGTGCTAAAGGCAGCTCCCAGCACAGGGATACAGCCAAGGCAGGGGAGGCCTGTCTTTGTGTAATTTTTTGTATTTTGAATCATACCACTTAGAACAAGAAAGTAACCGTTTGGAATGATCACCCGTGTTGTAGTAGAAAGCTTAGTTGTTGTAGGTGTTGGAAAGCCTTGTGTGACCGAAGATGCCGCGCCTGTATCAATTTGATCAATTTCTTGCGCTAAATCCAAGGTAATAATATCTCCTTTACCAAGAGTCGGAGTTACTTGTAAAGAAACACCAATATCGCGGTAATCAACATTAAAGGCATTACTTTGCTGAGCCGTCTGAACAGTAACGTTAGCTGTTGTAAAGGGAGTATTACTACCAACAAACATAGAAGATTGACGATTGTCAACAGCTACAATTTTAGGATTAATAATAATCTTTGTGTCACCCTCTGTTTGCAAAGCCTGTACAAGAGATCCAATAGAGCCATATACATTGCCACTATGAGTTATAAATTTACCGATAGAGCCGAGGCTGAAGCTGGGCGTTATAGGAAGGCTGGGGCTGGTAGTGGTGCCTATTGTCGGAGGAACTTGAAAGGAATTGCTAAATCCGGGTGTAGAAGAGCCTGAAGCACTAAGAGGGGTGGTGCTGCCAAAGTTATAGGCCATCCCTTGAGCAGTCTGCACTAAGGCCCCCATTTGCACACCAAAGTTAAGGCTATTTTGGATAGTTGTTGTGATAACAAGCATTTCGATATAGACCTGGCGGGAGGGGACATCAATTTGAGGAAGGAGTTGCTGCATACGGCGAATAGCGCTTTCGGAACCCGTAAAGAGGAGTGTATTAGTTGATTGTAACCATACCGCATTCATAATGATATCCATAATCTCTGGATTAGCACCCCCATAACTTTGAAGGTTATTCCCGACAGTATTTAAAGAGGCTTGGATGAGGTCCCCTGTTTGATATTGCAGCTTATAGAGCCAAAAAGAGGTTGTATCAATATTGGTAGGAGGCAGGTCAATATGATTGTTTAGATTACTTTCTAGGGAGGGCTGATCTAAAGCTGTTAAAACACTCAGAACACGCGCATTAAAAGAGGCTGTGGATGTAATAAAAAGAGAGTTTGTAGAGGCCTGGACGACAACGGTAAAGGGGAGCTTCTCTGAGCTAGCGATAGGTTCCATAATTTTCTGGACTACATTCATAAGAGCATCAGCCGGAAGATTTTGTGGTTGGTAGGAGGCTACTTCAACAGTAATAGCTTTGCCAGCCGTGGGAGTAGCAGCTTTTTCCGGTGCGGGCTGATCAAGCTGTTTGAGTAAGTTAATAGTACGCAGAGTGAATTCATGAGAAGAGGATATATAAATAGTTTTCGTCAGAGGCTGGATGATCATTGTAAAAGGGATCTTTTCAGATTCAGCAATCGGATTTAAGATTTTCTCAACAATCGGTAAGAGGGTATCTGGTGAGCTGTATTTCGGCAGATAGGCAGCGATAATAGTTGTTTGATTGATATCATTATTTTGTGTGATAGAAGGCTTATCTAACTGCACAAGTAAGTCTATAGCTTTTATATTAAAAGCCTTAGAAGAGCTAATATAGATGGTATTTGTGGAGCTTTGCAGTGTCATGGTAAAGGGAACGTTTTCTAGATTTGCAAGGGGGTCAAGTATTTTACTAGCTACTGTTACAAGACTTATAGGATCTGCATTTTTAGTAAGATAGGTGGTGATTTCAGTATTGAGATTACCTGTAGAAGGGCGTCCCTTAATATCACTAATTACAGGACCTGCCCCTGGGGCATCCAGCTGTTGGAGAAGCTGCATTGTACGCAGATTAAAGGATCTTGTAGAGGATATATAAATAGAGTTCGTAGCAGCTTGAATAACTACAGAAAAGGGAATTTTTTCTGTTAGAGCAATAGGCTGTAGGATTTGATCTACTAAAGAAACAAGAGCCTCTGGACTCATGTTTTGAGGTTTAAAGGTAGCAACTTCAAAAGGTCCACTTTGTGCAGATAGATCTAAATGAGAATCTGTTGTCGGTTGATCTAGTGATTTAAGAACATCTACTACACGTTGATTAAATGTTTTAGTGGAAGTAATAAAAATAGATTTCGTAGAAGCTTGGATAGTTATATTAAAAGGAACATTTTCCGTAGTAGCAATAGGCTGAAGAATTTGTCTGGCTAAGGGTACTAAAGTATCAGGAGATAAATTAACGGGTATGTAAACTAGAACATCATGATTTGTTAGTAAGTGGCTTGCTGGATTATCGATTTTTTCAAGTATTTGCTGAATTTTTTCTTGAAAACCAATGGGAGCGACAATAAAGATAATACCGGAGGGTTGACCTTTAATAAGAATAGAAACCCCCTGTATCTCAGCAATAGGCGCTAAGATAAGGGAGGCCATTTCAGCAATTGCCGTAGCAGATCCATGGCGGGTTGTATAAGTGGTAATATCAAGAGCATCAAAGGGTTGATCAAGAGCTGTTAGTAGATCGATGATTGTATTTATGTTAGAATTAATATCTGTAATGATAAGTTGGTTGGTGCTTGCAGATATATCTACAAGGGCTTGTGGAGATAAAAGCGCTGTTACAATACTTTGTGCTTTTAATGCAGGAAGATTAGTTAAGGAGATCACTCTCGTACTATAGGAGTTTTGTGCTCCTGAGTCTTCGAGGATTACAGGCCCAAGTCTTGAAATAGAGCCCTCTTTATAAATCAGGATATTATTACCCTGTTCTGAGAGTGTTAGTCCATGGATGCGTAGTACTTGCAACAGGGCCGCTGTTATGTCAGTAATCGATGTAGGCTCTTCGGATACGATGGTAACGGCGAATTGGAGATCATCATCTTGGTAGACAAAGTTATGGCCACTAATTTTAGCTACAAAACGCAGGTATTCTGTAATGGCTACATTAGTAAAATTAATTCGGTAACCATCAGAGGCACTTTTATTCTCTATGTCAGGAGTACTTTGAGAGATCGTACTAGGGTTGGGTATAGTAAAGGGTTTTTTAGATAATTCACTTAAGGTAGTATCTTTTTTGAGGGAAGTTCCTTTTTTTACAAGGGGGGGCTGCTTAGTTTGTAGTTTTTCTTTAAGAGGGATATGGAGAATACGAGTTGGGGTTTTTTCAGAAATAACTGCAAAAAGTTGTATCGATGAGAATGTTAAGAAAAGAAGAACACTAGCTAGAGAGTATTTTAATGGCTTTGTAAGCATTTTTTGAAAGAGAAGTTCCGGCTAAAAATAAAAGATCTCTACCTTTTTGGCGTTTCTTTTATTAAAAGTCACCAAAAAATTCGTGTAGCAGATTTACTTAAGAATCTTGTAAAAATAATTTTTTCTTTTTGTAAAAAAACAAGAAAGATCTTGAGCAGCCTCTTTGAGATAGAAAAAGCTATATTACCATCCATAGATGGGGACAGGGATTTGCGGCAAACTAAATGCCAAAGGAGGCAATTAAGAGGTAAGAAACAGGAATGGTCGGGATGGAAACCTAAAAAAGTCGACATCTAAATGGAGGAAAGAGGCTGTAGGGGTTCTTTTTAAGGCAGAGATGAGCGATGAAGCCCCTAGGATCGAGATCCTCAAGTAGGCCAGATACGATGGTGGAAGCAGATGGTTATAGACAATAGGGTTCTTAACATAACCCCTGTTTGACTTTAAATAAGAATTACATCTTACGGGAAATGCTGATCAAAGTTACAGCAGAGGTATCTAAAATCTTCTGGCTGGTATTTGGGCGGATTTTACGTAGTATAGCTTCGGCTTGTCGCTGGGGAGATAAGAAGAGGGTATCCATGAGGGCTGATTGGAATTCAGACTCTTTATTATCAGAGGAGATAGACTCTTTATCATTGAAGAGTGTCTTATAGGTGTGGAGAATCAAGCGGTCCCCCATAGTCCAATTACTAGTAATCTCGACGAATTCGGTCTCTTCTGTGATACCAAGTGCGATATTATCAGCGCTAAGTTTATTGACTTTTGTGGCCCCTGATTGCATTTGCCAGAGGGGGCCAAAGCCACAGGAGATATAGCGCATTTTTTGGCTATTTGGATTGAGAAGAAGAAGATTCACAAGAAGAATCTCATCATCAAAAGACTTACATAAGAGTGCGTTAAGACGTACTATAAGATTAATCGGATCTTCCATAAGATCGCGTAAAGAAAGTAGCAGCCCCTTGACAACTGCTGAGTAGAGGATACCGCTAACGCCCTTGCATACGGGCTCTGCAACTAGGATGGCTATGCAGTTGTTGGAAAGGTCAACAAAGTCTACGTATACAGGGCTGATACCCATAGTGTTACTTTGTGCCAAACCAATTTCTATTTTATTCCATTTAGGTATTTCTAGAGGAATAAAGGTGCGAAAAGCCTCTTTAAGATCTTCGAAAAGCTCACCTGTGAGATTGCCACGACTAAGGTCTGCCATAAACTCAATAGATTCGATATAATTAGAGAGATCTGTAATAAAATCAACGATGTCTTGATAGCGTTCTTGGGGTAGGGGTTGGAGTGCTCTTTGTAGAATTTTTTGTAAGCCTGGAGGAAGTATAGAGAGGTGGATTACTCCATGAGAAAACTTTCCAAGGGCTAGTTCGTAGGTGATAATACCCAGAGAATAGATATCCGAATTATAAGAGACATTAAGGGGGTTTTCTGTTTGTTCTGGACTCATATAGAAGGGTGTGCCAATAAGTCTGTTGGTTTCATTACTACCCTTTTTAGGAAGCTCTTCATGCAGCTGCGCTATTCCAAAATCAATTACTTTAACGCCGCCCGATTCTGTTAGTAGAATATTTTCAGGCTTAAGATCGCGATGAATGACACCATGAGCATGCAGATGAAAAAGAGCATAACCAATTTGTAGTACAATTTCTAATGCCCGCTTAAGCGTTAGAGCATTTTGCATAATTAGTTGACGTAGAGAGATGCCTTGAATAAATTCCATGGCTATATAAAGGCCGCCCTCCCATTTACCCTGTCCATAGAGCTTAACAATATTTGGATGGTCGGTCATCGCAATAATTTCAGCCTCTTGGATAAATCGAGAAGTCATTTCAGGATGAGATAAGTATTTAGAGGAGAGTACTTTGATGATAAGAGGTTCGTGTGTTTCTGGCAAAATACCCAGATAAAGCAAACTCATGCCTCCTTTATCCAGTAAGCTTTCAATAGGATAGGGCCCAATTTGTTTGGGCAGCGGCATTTCCAGCTCTTCTTCTGTGATGCTACCCTCTATTTCAATAATTGTCGGTTGTTTAAAAAAATCTTTTTTTGTCATAAAGAAAGAATACGTACACCTAGCATATCACCACTTTTTAATAATTCCCCTTTAGCAATACGCTTACCATTGATTAAAAGGTCTACTTGTGAACTTACAATATTTCCAAGCTTATAAGTACCACCTACCTGCATAGACAAGAGCTCTTTAATGGGAATCCTCATATAGCCTACAACTACTTCTATAGTAAGAGGGATATCAGATAAGGTATTTGGAAAAGGCTCTATAGTTTCTTGAGGAATCTGCTGGGAGGTAGCAGCAGGCATCGTAGTGGGCTGTTCCTCTTTAAGAACCTCTTCGAGCTCTTTATCTTCGACAAAGAATTCCTCATCCTCGCCCAAAAAATAACGTGGATCCTCAATCTTTTCAGAAGTATCAGAGGTGGATGGGGTAGGATCATCAGCGCGAGAGGGGGGCGCAGGAGTTTTTTTAGCTTTTAAAGAAGCAGGGGGAGGTTTTTTATTAGGGGCTTTGTCCATTTTAGATATCTCCTCTAAAGGCTCGGCAAGAGCTGTGATGGTGAGTAATTCGTTTTCTATTTTACCTGCAAAAAAAGCACGATTTCCGACAAACAGTTGTACGGAAGTTGTGGTAGTTGGCTTATCAAGTAAAATAAAAGAACCCTCTTGTAGGATGGCTAGATCACTGTAGTGCAATGGAACCAAGCTACTAACAAGACGTATGGCAATATTTATTTTAGAAGCTACAACAGAATCATTAATAAGAGACTCTGTATTTTTAGCAGTTTGATTTTTCAGTGATTTTTGTAAGGAGTGAGGGATCAGGAGCCTAATCGAAATAGATTCCTTTTCGCGGGCAATACAAATAGAGATGCTAAGAGCTGAAGCATCTTCTAGAAGCGTCCCTGCAGTGCTTAATAAGCGCAAGGAATTATTCTTAAAATAGCCGGTAGATGCTAAACTGTCGAGTGCTGCGCCCCCAATAAAAAGATAGAAACTCTCTTGGAAACTGCCCTGTAAAGAAACAGCTGCTTCCATATCATTATCTAAGAGCCAAGAAGCTAAACGATTTAGATCATCATGACCGATGGCTGTATAAAAGGGGGTTGTATGGGGTGTAAAAGAAAAAGAAAAAAAACGCGTGGTGCTAGAGGGTATGTTTTCTTTAATATTCTTATATTCAATAACTTCAGGATCTGATATTTCAATTGTTACTGGCAGGGCTAAACGCTCAAAAAGCGCTTTTTGTAAAGCCTCTATTGGAAAGGGGGGTGCCGGCGGCACGAGTGGGGCCTCCTCTAATTTAAAAAGCTCTTGCTTAATCTCTTCAATCCAATCAAAGGGGATTAATGCCGTCATTTAGTTATTCCTTACCAATGCCCTCTATCGGTTTATCAGAGCCTCCGTATTCCATACTCACCTGTAAATCTGCTACAGGGATATTCTTCTCATTGAGAGCTTGAGTGATGGAATTGCGGTTATCAATAAGTAGCCGCTGCACCCTTGTATCAGAGGTAGTCACATGGATTTTTAGGCCGCGATCTGATCTGTCTAAGTTGATGAGTGTACCATCTTTGAGTTGTACTTGGGTGGTTTTTTGATTAGTCGCTATAGAGGCTACTAGATTAACAAAGTCTGTTTGACTGGCGATGGCCTGAGCTACGCGCTGCGCAATATCTGTACCTGTTGATCCACTAGAGGGGGTTATTTCATTACTTGTTTCAATTTTACTTTGTGTTTGGGCCTCTATTTTTTCACCTGTAAACTTACGGTTTAGGTGGGTATCTTCTATATCATCTTTACGAACAATTTTCTTTTTATCTTTCCAATCAATGTCCTTATCAGAGCTGATAGTCTGTTTATCTTTCCAATCAATGTCCTTGTCAGCGGTAATAGTGCGGATATCTGTTACATGCTGAGATAGGGGGGTCGTTGTTTGAGAATTTTGTTTTTCGAGGGGGGGGCTCTCTGCAGAGGATCGTTGGCTAAGGCTACCTGCTTTAACAAAGTCAGCAAGATCAGTAGATTTAAGAGGGGTTTTTAGAGCAGGATCTTGTGGTTCCATTTTTGTGGGAGTATTTGGATTTTTCACAGAAGGGGTGGGCTGGGAGCTTTTCAGGAGATCTTTGAGGGGAAAACCCTCTTTAGAAGGAGGCTTTTCGTTTTTATTAGGTAGAGAAAAAAGGCTAGATTTTTCTTTTACAGGTGTAGCTACAGACTCTTTTTTACTTAGAGTTATCGGTTTGTTATCTTTAAGATTAGTTTGAAAAGAGCTGTCTAAGGGAGAGGGTTTTTTGTATGTTGCTTGAGCCTGCCTGCTAGCTGCGAGGAGCGCTGCTTGATGGGCTTGCTGTTTTTTAACATCCTCCTTTTTATCGGCATCTTGGGAGCGCTTGGTGCCACTATCATCGCTTTTATTGCTTTGATCATACTGTTTATTAATAGAAAAAGGTTGAGAAGGGGGTATAGATAATTGGGCTTCAGCTGCTATTAAATATTGGGGATCATCAGGATTTAGCGAACTACCTAATGAACTTCCTAATTTATTATCGTCACTCATATTTCCGATCCTTTAGTTTTCTACCATAAAACATGGTTGTTCCAACTTCGTCAAGGAGTTTTTCCTCCTCTTTGCGTAGTTCCTTGATACTTTGTACTAACCATTCATCTTTATGGGTTTTGATTTTATCAACCTCAAGTCGCTTTTCTTTGACAATTTTCAAAGCAATTTCTAAGGCCTGATCAGCCGCATCAACTTTCTTTTTTTGTTCTACAACAAGGCCCTCTTCTTTAATAAGCTTTTCTTTAACAATCTTCATATAATCACGCATTTGAGTGATTTCGCGAGTGTTAGAGCCCTCCTCGTCAAGGACTATTCTTATTTGCTGTAGTTTTTCTTGATAGTGATTACGGACTTTATCCCTTTTATCTTCTAGATCTTTAAGAGTTTTAGTCTCTTTATCTCGCAGTTCACGCTTTTGGATAGCCTCTTTTTCAGCTTCTTCTTGGCGCTTAATTTTTATCTCTAAAATCTGTTCAAGAGGATATATGGGGATGGATGTACTCATTTAAAGAGATTTTTAAGCTGTTGAACTGTTTCTTTAAAAGTTGATTTTTCATCAACCCCTTGTTTTAGAAAACGATTCACTCTATCGATATTATCGATAGCGAAATCTGCGGATCTATCGGAGCCTTTCTTATACTCACCAATACGAATAAGTAACTCATTTTTACGATAATTGGCTAAAACTTCTCTTACCTTTCCGATGATAGCCATATGATCCTTATCGATTAAAGAATTAATAATACGGCTAGCTGAAGAGAGAACTTCAATGGCTGGGTAGTGATAGGCTTGTGCCAAAGCACTAGATAGAATAATATGCCCATCTAAGATCGACTTTGTTTCATCAGCAACAGGCTCATTCATGTCATCACCGGCTACTAAGATAGTATAAAAAGCTGTGATAGAGCCTTTGTCAGAGTTACCTGAGCGTTCCAGTAATTTAGGGAGAGTAGAGAAAACAGAGGGTGTATAACCCGCACGAGCTGGAGGTTCGCCGGCAGCAAGCCCTACTTCCCGAAGAGCTCTGGCAAATCGGGTGATAGAGTCCATCATTAGGATAACAGACTTACCTTGATCTCGGAAATATTCGGCAATAGCTGTACCTACATAAGCAGCATTCAAGCGAACTTGTGAGGGCTGATCGGAAGTTGAGACGATGATTACAGAACGCTTAAGCCCTTCAGTACCTAGATCTTTTTCGATAAATTCACGTAGCTCACGACCACGCTCACCTACGAGTGTAATAACGTTAACATCTGCAATAGCATTACGAGCTATCATACCAAGCAGTGTTGATTTGCCCCCGCCAGCTGCTGCAAAGATACCAATTCGCTGTCCCTCACCTACACTCAAGAGACCATCGATTGCTCGTACTCCTACTGAGAGAGGTTTTTTTATGGGCTTACGTGTAAGAGGGTCTGGGGGTGCCTGGATAACAGGATAGGTTTCCGTAAGATCTAAGGGGCCTTTAGTGGCTGTGTCTATAGGCTCGCCCAGACCATTTAAGATCCGGCCTAAGAGAGCTGGACCGACCTTAATATGAAGAGGAACTCTTGTAGGGATTACCTCTGAAGAGGGTCCAATACCAGACATATCCCCTAGAGGGGAGAGGATCACCTCTTCCTGATTGAATCCAATGACCTCCGCTCTTAAGGGCTCACCTTCACGCTTAATAAGACAAAGTTCTCCAATTTTCACCTGGGGGACTACAGCTTTAATGAGCATACCCACGACTTCAGTGATACGTCCATGGATAGTTGTGATTTGCATCTGATCGAGGCCCTGAAGTAACTTATCAACTTTATCACTACTCATAATTTTGCAGTATGCCTAATAGAGACTATATACTCAACACAACAACTTTAAAAAATAAGCTGCCGGTTTGATGGGTCGACTATTCTAGCATTTGAGGCATCGTAGTCCTATCAATTTATTAGCCGGATTGATCGCTTACACTCATCAATCAAAGATCTCCGGGCCTGAATTACGATGTAATGAAATATCTAGGACATTAAATTAGTCGATCTTGAAAAAAGCTGATTATTTACCACAGAATAATCGTTTTGAAAGCTCAAAGGAGCAAGAGGGCTCCTTTTCTTGCCTGAAAGGGCTCTGTTTGGCCGTTCTCGGTAGCGAGGTTTTAATATTTCATGGTTCTTGGCAGAAGAGATTAAGGAGTTAATATTGAATTTCTTGCAAATTCTAAACTAAAAAAACCTCAAAAATCAAGTGCTCAATTACAGGGAGAGAGTTTGTCTTATTCTACTAAATTAATGAGTACAGCTAACATAGGAGAAGATGGCAATCTTCATATATATACAACAAGGGCCCCTTACCATGGGTTTTTTAAAAAGCCTATGAGATAAAGGGATATAACGTAGAAAAGATGGCTGCGATCAGTTCTGGATGTTCATGATAGTTTTGATATTATCTACAGCTTTACCAAGGAGCGTAGAGAAAAACTCCATCTGCTGTTGTACACCTGACATTTTCAGCTGTACAGCAAAGAGCTCCCCAGGATTCAACGTGCCAGAATTATTTTTTAGGGAATTGGTCATATTTATAATATCTTGCTGACCTCCCGTAAGGTAGTTCAGGAAATGGGAGACAGCTTGTGTTCCAGAGCTAGGCGCAGTATAGGTGGTAGTAAGGGGTGTTTCAAGTTTTGTGGATAGGGAGCTCATAGCGTCATTAACACGTTCTAGGTGTTGGGAGAGGAGTTGTGCTGTCGAGGCCTTAATAAGGTGCTGATTTTGAGCTAGAGAGGGATCTTGAAGAAGAGTTGTAGCTTTTTCATATTGTGAGGAGATAGTATTTGCTTGAAGAGCCATAGATTCTGCAGAAACTTGCTGTACTGAAAAAGGATTGGAAGAAGCTGCTGCATTAATTTCTAAAGGTGAGGGGTGGCTGCTGACTGAGACGCCTTTTCCATTGTTACCCCCTTTGGCGAGGCTAAAGGGCTGTGATGGCTCACCATCAGGACTAGAGGCCATATCAGAAGTGGTATCAAAGCCAGATGTAGAGGCGGGTATTGGGGTTGTCCCAGGGTTATTTATTAAATAATCATCAGGCATGGAAGTTCAATCCTTTATTTTTTTAGAGGAACATCAAGATAAGCGTTTACTTTGGCTGCAAGCTCAAGAGCTGAAAGGCCTAAGTTTTGCACGCTAGAATCTAGGCTTTCTTGAAGAGCCTCTTTAATAAGGAGCTCCCCTTTTTTTACAGATTCAGAGGTGCTATCAATACTATTTAAGATAGCATCTTTTTTCTTACCTGCAACAAGTTGAAAGCGTTCCATTAGAAAAGCAAATCCTAGGAGAACTTTTGCAAGAGAATTCTTAGGCTCCTCCTTTAAAACAGTTTCAAATATTTTCTGTGATATAGGAAGTTGAAGTTCATTAAGGGCCAAGTAGCCAAAGCCTAGTTTAGAGGCACTTTTAGATGGTTCTAGATGATACGCGGCTTCAAATAGTTTCTTGGCGGCAGAACGGCTGCCCTGCTTAACAGCAATAAAACCAGCTTCTATTAAAAGGCCAAAATCTTCTTTGTGGAGGTGGGAGGAACTCATTCTTATTATCCTTATTTATGAACCTTTAGCATTGCGAGCAATACCCATGGCAATATCTTGAACGCCTTGCATGACGTTTGTTAAAGTTGTACCAAACATGGAGAGATTATTCATAGCAAGCTGTAATTGGAATAAGCTTTGCATAGAAACACCTGTAGAGACCTTAGTTCCTCCGATGTTGCTCGTCATCGAAGAGACTTGGTTAGATTGTGCCGTATACTGACGGATCATAGAATCCCAAGCAATTCCATCATTTTTGCTTGAACCACCACTTAAAGTCATAAACTTACTCCTTAATTTTTAGCGCGTTATACGCTCAATTACTTGTTGTAGTGCACTATAACCATTAAGAACTATTTCTGATGTAGTGAATTCTTCTTTATTTTCACCTGTACGCAGAGCATTTTTTAAAGATTCAGAGCGTGTGATTATAAGCTCTTTATATTCCTTAAGCTTTTGCACTTTTTCTGGGCCCATCAGATCCTTTTCAAGATCAAATGCGGGGAGTGCAGATTTTTCTTTTTCTTCTTCTAAGCCAAACATAGGAGCCTCTTGTTTTTACGAATTATATTGGATTTTGAATTTGAGTCCATTTTTTTCCAAAAAAATCGTATGTTCCTGGATGCTTGATACAGTCATACCATTGATTTGATCACCGCGACTGAGAATTTGTCCATTAATAACGATACTTATATTCGTATTACCATGTGTTGAGAAGCCAGTTACTTTATAGTTTTCTGTAAGGTCTACTACCGCTGCTGCAGCTGTTATTGGGGTCACAAAGTTTTTTAAACCTCGAATTCCCGGTGTTGTTTTAAAAGTAGCTATAAGATTGGTATAGCTATTTGCTTTATCTTGCGATATAAATCCCGTAAGAGTTAATTCACCATTTGTAACAGCAATACCCACCCCATTGAAGCCCCCTGTAAAAAGCTGAGAGCTGATGTAAGCAGTAAGATCTTCCTCCACAAAAACCTGGTTATCAAGGTGATCCAAGTAGTTGAAATTTAAGTTTAGCCAGTCAGAGAAGAGCCCTGCCTCAATACGTGTTTTTAAATATCCTGAAACAACAAAACTACCTGGCTTAATAGCATACATGCTTACAGCCTTCCATGCCCCATTTTGGGAAATAAGGGTATTCATCTGCATCCAGATATTTTGATCAATAATGATATTTGAGTCATCTAGGCGGCTTTGAAAACCCAGATTATTCAGGGCATATTCTAATTTTATTTTATCGACAGGAGTCAAAACATGACCAACAAGTAAAAGTTGATTTAATTTTTTGTTATAGGAAAAAGAGACTTCTGGAAAAGCCCTCATTACTTCTGTAATTTCAGAGTGATAATCACGCTCATCTACAATAACAGTGGTGGTGTTAAAGAGAGAGGTAATGCCAAAAGCTGCAAAAATAGCGACTATCAAGAGGCTTAGAGTAATTACTTGTGTCTCTTTGGCTGCAAAAAATTTTTTAAAAAAGAAGCTCTCATTTTTAACAGCTATTTGAGCAGAGTTTATTGCGACAGGCTCTTTTTCAGGAGGTGTGGAAAGAATAGTCTCTGAAGCTTTTTCCCTATCAATAATAATAAAAGAGGTGGTTCCTAGGTTGACGACCTCATTGCCTTTAATAAGAGTAGGCGCCCCTATGGCAATCCCATCAATAAGGACTCCATTACGACTTCCTAGATCCTCTATAAGGCAGGTTTCATTATCTTGAATGGTAAGCTTAGCATGTTTACGTGATACGCTTAAGTCATAGAGAATAATATCGGCAAAGGTCGCATCACTACCGATAATATAGGAGAGCCCCTTTTCCATAGAAAATTCCGCACCTGACTGGGGACCTCCAATGATTTTCAAAAGCCAACGTTGCCTAAGAGAGAGATTGACCTTTTCAGCTGTAGGGGATACAGCTTCTTCAAAAACAGTATTATAGGAGGGCTCCTCGTCAAGAGTTTTATTACTGTCATCCAATTTAAGGGGAGCATCTAGAGACTCTTCGCTCAAGGGCTCATTTGGCTCCATAACTGTCTTAAAAGTAAAGGTAGAGCCACCGATTTTTATTTGGTCATCTTCTTTTAAGAGGATAGGATTACTTAATATTTTACCATTTAAGAAGATGGGATTGGTCATACTGAGGTTTTCTAGCAGATATCCCTGATCAGATTTGCGAATAAGGGCGTGCTGACGGGAGACACTAGAGTCTTTTATGACTAGTTGATTTGCATCAGGATCACGTCCTAGGTGCCACTCTAAAAGATTCTCAAGTGTTAAAGAAAGTCCTTTAAGTTGTCCTTTTTCAGCTATAAGCCGTGCTATCATTATTTACTTGAGGGGTTGTAATATGCTACTTTTATAGATAGCATTTTTTGAAGCCGCATCATCTCTCTTCTTCTGCCACATTTCCAAATAATTAACAAATATTTCCACATTCTCTTTAAAATAGATATAATTTGACAGAGTAAAGTCACGACTAAGATAGATTAATTTGCCCTCATTGTCCAGAAAGATTGTGCTACCCCCCGTTCCTTCACCCAAAAGATTAGCAAAAGCCATATAAGATAGAAAGTCCTCAGTTTTTTCCGTGGGCAGAGCTCCTATTATCCCCGTACAACGGCAGGAAGCAATATCATTAAGAGAAATAATTACTTGCAAGTCTTTACCAAAGAAGATCTTATAAGTATTAGGACTCGTAGTCTTTAATTCACCTGGCAAAGAAAGTTCGTTTGCCAGGTTGATGATTAATTCTTCTAATAAGGGCATAAAATAAAAGTCTCCTTAAAAGGGGATTCTGCAAAACAAGCTATGCCTTAAAAATAGCACTAGCTGATCCACTTGCGGCCTCTTTTAAAGCTTTTGCAGCTGCAATTGTTGCGTTTGTATTTTCCGAAGAGGATCCAGCGCCTTGTTGTGCACTCCCCGCATAGTTCTGGAAGTATCCTGCCATAGCGGTGTTTGTATCAGCCGCAAGTTTAGCAAGAGCAGCAGCAGAGGTGTCAGTGCTTGCAATTGCCTGCAGACGAGACTTTTCGGTCGATATTACTGCCGTGGTAACCGCAGTTAGGGCTCCGTTGAGGGTCTGGGAGATCGGACCTAAACCTGTCCATATTTCTGCTCTTATGCCCAAAAAGGTTCGTGTTAGCGATGCTGCGGGTGCTACTGGCGCTGCTGCTGCTGCTCCCCCGCCTCCGCCTCCTGCAGCTGCATCTGCCGCGGGTACTCCTACGTTTTCAGCATCCATAGCAACCATCTCAGCGCCTGCTGCTGCTTCTCCTGCCACGGGTACTGCTGCTGCTGCTGCCGCGGGTGCTGCTGCTGCTGTAACTGAACCGGCCACAGACGCAATAGACAGGCAAGAAAAAAATATGCCTATACAGGCCGAAATTATGCCCATAGTTGCTTCTTGGTTCATAATATTGGCCTGTTGTAGGCTAGCATCTGCCTGCTTCAGACCGGCTGCTTTTTCATTTTGGGCAGCATTCACCTGCGTTACTTGAGTTAAAGCTGCCGTGCGTGCATTAACAATGCTCTGCCTACCACTGACAGCCCCTTGTTGAGCTGCAACTTTATCAATTAAGGCGGCTGTTATTAGAGCTGCTATATTGGCAGAAATTAGCTCTTTTTCAGGACTTTTTGGAGCTTGGGCGATCACCTGGCTTAGATGTTTAATAAGAGGTGAGGTTTCACTGAATTTTTGAACGACAGGACTTTTACCTAAAAAATCGCAGAGGGCGGCTAACGGCCCATTATTTGTTAGATCTGGGGTAGAGGGATTGGTTCCTCCCGTATCCGATAGTTTTAAAAGATGAAGAGGTGGGGTAGCAATATGTGGGGGGAAAGGCACATGATCAGCGGCGAGGATGAGATCTTTTATCCTTTGAGCTAGAGCCGCTCGGTTCTCCTCTGCGTGTAGAGATGGTTGCGTGGAAGCACCTGTTAACCCAAGAGTATTTTCAGAATTAAGAAAGTTATTATTAATCTCAGCCATGATTTATAGATCTCCAGGAATTAATTTTTTTAAGGAAGTTTGATTAAGAAGAGCACGTTCTTTAAGTGTATGGTACTCTAAACTCTCACCACTTAGCGTAATGGCTATATCTAGTAAAAAAATGGCGGCTTCGTACTTTTTTAATTTTTCCATACATTCAGCCCCATAGAAAAGAGGTGTTGGATTAGAGGGGCTTGCTGCATAGGCAAGGGCGTATCCTTGGGCTGCAGTTATATAGTTGCCCATAAGATGGAGAGAGGCAGCCGATCCTAGAACATAGTTATAGTTATGGTGATCATAGAGAACAAGAGCGTAAAAAAGCGGAAATGCGGCTTTATAGTTTCCGGATTCATAATAGATTTTAGCAATAGCATAGGCTTTTTCTAGGGCCTCTGGAGGCAGCTCTGAAAAAAGCTGATGAAAGGAGAAATTCTTTATAAATATTAATTCATAAATTTGTTCAGTGATTTCCTTTGGGAAAGGGGTTTCTGCTAAAGCCGCCAACAGGGCTTGCTGATCAGATGTTGTATGAATCGGTTTTAAAAACATAAAGGCTCCTACCTGTTAATATTATTAATGCTGCCAAAAACTTGAGTTAGAAGGTCAATTGTTGAGCTGAGCATGCTGGCTATCTGCTGGATGTTGGAAGTTGTCGTAGACCCTAGCTGAATATCCGTCTGTTCGCTATTTTGATGGACTTTAAGGCGGGCTTGGAGTACTTGCTGGTAGGCCATAATCCCCTGATTCTTAAGTGCAATCGAGGCGTTCTTCCCTGTGGCACTATGGCCTGTGCCCGTGTAGTGCTTAGTGTCTAGTACGGCATTAGAAAGATCATTAGCATAGCTTTCATCTTCTTTAAGATCAGCAGTTAGAACTGTACTGGCGGTCGATTGAAGAAATGAGTTCAACCCGCCTAAACATTTTGTCATGGTCTGAAGAACCAAAATCATGATAGCAGAGGTGTTCACCTGGCCCCCGCTCGATTTTACAGTAGAGGGCAAGACTTCTGTGATCGCCTTTAAAGATGCACTAGATGGCTCATTACCAGGGTTAGGCATGTTATTTATGGGATCTGTCATAAAATTATTTTTGCTACCAGTTGATGCTTTTTGCTGATCTTAATTAAAGCATTCGTTTAATTCTAGTATTTGTTATATGTATCTTTATGCTCCTTATCGTTAAGAACTTCATACAACGCTCTTACTGTAGAACCTTCGATCTAAAGCATATAAATAAAAGTATTTTCCTTATCAGCACCTTAAAAGGGGATAGCCAGAGTCTTCTTAAGAGTGGTAAGCTGGTGAAAAAAAGAGGAGCTTCTTTTTTTGGCAGATGGCGATTAGAGGCATTGCTAAATATAATTTTCTTCTCCTTTCTTTATGAGATACGCTCACCCCTAGATTTGGTAGGCATGAAGCGGTATTTTATGCATAAGAAGGGGATAGCTGAAAAAGCTTTAATGAATTTGCAGCGCTATACAAATTTGGAAACAGAGCATTTAAAAGCAATTATCCAGCAGTTTGAAAAGAGCTATCTTATCCGAAAAGCGATTATTCAGAAAACAGAAAAGACCCTTGTTAGAACAGTTTTAGTTCATGATTTAGAAGAGGCTTTGATAAAAGGTATAACGCCTCAACATGTTCTTAAGGGTTATTCAGGAAGTTGGGTATTGCGTGATAAAAATTATGTAAAACGCGCTATTTTCAAGCCTTTTGATGAGGAGATGGGAGCGCCAAATAACCCGCGAGGGGATCGCTTAAGAGGGGTGCTAGGATCTACATCTATTCGAAAGGGTATACGTTCAGGAGAGAGTTACTTGAGGGAGGTGGCTGTCTATAAGATAAGTCATTATCTGGGATTCTCTGTTGTACCAGAAACCGTGGTCGCAAGTTTTAGTAATGACCATTTCTTTGGTATCAGGCGTTATTTCATGAAACCCAATAATGCTGTCACAAAAAAACACGGTTCTTTACAGACATTTATTCCCAATGCTCAGGACTTTACAGCACTTACTTCTCGATTTATAAAGAGTATAAACCCCGTATTACTACACCCCATTTTTCTCTTAGATATCCTTGTAGGCAACGATGACAGGCACTGCCGTAATTTATTATGGGATGGGTATAAAGTGGTTGCTATCGATAATGGCTTTACTCTTTCCTCAGAACAAATCCGACAAGATGGTTGGAAGTGGCTAGAGATGCCACAAACCAAAGCACCTGTAGATATGCTTTTAAAAAAAAAGATACTTGATCTGAAGAGCGAGAAACTTCCCTTGGATTTTGATAAGAGTGTTCATGCACGAGTTAAAGAAAGGCTAACTCTTTTACAAGTAGGGCTGGAGTCGGGTCTCACAATTTTTGATATTATTGGAGTAATGACCGCTTCTAACATGAAGAATCTTCTTAATTTAGATAAAACTCTTTATGAAAGGGCTCAAAAAATGATACAAGAAAGAAAACATGCAATGGAGAGAGAAAATTTCTGGCCCACCTTTTAATCCTTATCTCACCAAAGAGTCTTTACTTGCGATGATTCTCCAGAAAAAGGAGGAGAAGCTAATTTTAAGTAGTAAGGGTGTTTTCTTAAGATCAAAGAAGCGTTCCTGGCCCTATTTTCAAAATAAGAAGCATGAAAAAGAGGCACGTCTTAAGGTCTTTACAACTTTTTGTCATCCACTGAAAAATCCTATCTATAAGCCTTATTTACGTTTAGTTTTGCAAAAAACCAACCATTTTGCACAGAGGGCTCTTGAGGCTATCGAGTTACAAATAGGTCACGAAGAAAAAAAAGATCTGCAGGCAATCATTCAAGGTTATGAGAAAGCAACGATTTATCAACTACGCCTTATTTCTTTAATGGAGAGGGTTGTCAAAAGGAGGCATCACCCGCTTGTTGATGAAGCAAAAAAAGCTTTAGAAGAGGGCAAAACACCTGTTAGACCATCTCATGGGGCTTCAGGGTCTTATTTTATGCCAGGTATTGCACATACTATTACAGGTCTTTTTAAACCTTATGATGAGGAAATCGGCGCTCCTAATAATCCACGTAAGATAAGTCTTAGAGGAGTTCTTGGAAAAAAGTCTCGCTATTTTCAGATAGCTGTTGGTGAGGGGGCTCTTCGAGAGATGGCCGCTTTTGAAATAGATAGAGCGCTTAAACTGTCAATTGTTCCCTATACAACATGTGTAGATTTTGAGCACCCGCTTTTTTTTGATAATGCTGAAGGAATGCATTTACAAGCCTCTAAAAAGAAGATAGGTTCTTTTCAACAATTCCGTGCAGGATTTTATCATATATATGAAGTCAGTGAGAGGGCTCTTGAAGGAATAACTTTGGATGCCCTTCAGAGGGTTGTTATCTTAGATATACTATTGGGAAATCAAGACCGTAATGGGAGTAATCTCCTGACAAATGGGCATGAAGTTGTAGCAATAGATCATGGGTATAGTCTCTCCCCCTCACTCTTACGTGTACCTCTTTTGCGAAAATTTCGTAATTTACCTCAAATGCAGCAGCCTTTCCTGCCCTTTCTTCAAGAGAAAGTCCAGAATTTCCCCATCGAGAAGCTTCTCTGGAAGCTGCGTAAAAAGGCTTTCATTGATGAGAGCTCTCTTGACCGCTTTCAAGAGCGTCTTGCCTTGCTACTTGCCTGCATAGATGCGCGGCTTTCTGTTAATCTTATCCTTGATCTCATGCATCCACGATATCTTAAGCACCTATATGGCCTAAAGAATACATTAAATAATAGGGCTAAGATGATTATATCCTGGTTTAAAAAGTATCATCAGAAGAGGGTGCTTTTGTGACTGCTCCTTCGCCTAAAGGCGAGGGCTTCTAGGGATTACTCCCAGGCCATTCAATCCAAGGGCCAAAACATTCTGTTCTGCAGGGAGATCCCTTGTCGCCATATACCCACATTACAAACAACGATGCGTTCTTTGAGAGAGCTTCTTACCCAAAGAGATAGTGGCTGCACCTCTACTTCACAAGAGAGGGAAACTAACCAGTTGCTGGAAGCGTTTTGTCTTAATGTGCAGGTTTTAATCTCTACCTCGATAAGCCTGGGCATCTTATGCGCGAATATTGCCCAGTTTAGAGAGCTTAAGCTCATCGCCACACTAAAGAAAAATCACTTTGAGGAAAGCAGAAGCTATTGTAGCGATGGATAGCACGAAATCTAGGAAAGCCGGGTTTTTAGCTCCCGCTTTACATCTACGAAAAAAAGCCTTGAAAGCTTTTTCTAAGCAATCGACTAGATTTTGTAGTACGAGAGAATAGACAATCCTCAAGGATTCCCTTTCCTTTTTCAAAAGAGGAATAAGCATGCTCTGATCGTATTTTTTAAGGGGATCTTTAGCTCATTTAATTGAATTTGAAGGAGAGGGTGATCACGTATATCTCTTAGTCGAATTTAAAAAATGCATCGGGTTTTAGAACAATTGCGCTTGAAAACTCATCCTGGTAAGACCAATATTTGGGCGCCTCGAAAAAAGTTTTTCATATCTAGGGTATCAGTTTTGCAACAAGCAGTTGAAAATAGCTCAAGCATCATTCGAGAAACTACCCTAGCCAAACGTCTACGGCAATAGGCGCAACAAACGCCGCCTAAGCGTTTGGTAGAATATGGCCGCAGGTGGCTTGGATGGTTTACAGCAGGGGTAGACTTGGTGGCGGGGTATGGGGAAAGTATGATTGCGGGGAGCTTGGAGGAGGGGCACTTCTCCCCCTCCCTACCCGGGCCCCTTAACATATCCCAAGTATACAACAACCCAACTTACAACCAGCCACAGCCGATTCTAAGTATATCGAAACATCTCCAAAGGTCCCCAAGAGAATCTTTCCTTGCAAATCTTTCAAGTCAAACGTCCACCCATTTGCAGTAATTACAGGGTTCGTCAACTCAACTGGAATCGCCTGTGCAATACCATTTTCGTTAGTTTTCAAAGCGGCATGCACAATAGCCGCATTGGGTGGATCGGCTTGAAAGCTATCATTACCTTTAGCCCAATTGCCCATGAATTGAGTTATTGTGATGGTACCTGCCTTTCTCACAGGACGGTCGCTAAGATAGAATACCCTTCAACATGCCCTGAAGTGTGAGTTTATAACCCCCGTTGGTTTTAGTAATCACACCCGTATCAGCACGTAGTACAAACAAATACGATGCTTTTTCCTCTAGATGGGCCTCCCCAAACGCGGGCTTTAGGTGCTCCTCAGACCCTCCGCAGGATGTTAGCCCCAGCACTGTGAAAAAATAAAGTAGGCTCTTAAGAGACTTAGCCAGCCCTATGCTTTTTCGAACGGGCGCTGTTGACTTCTCTACTAAGCCGGCAGGCATCACCCGGTCTATACTATGGGCACAAACCGAAATTTCTGACTCTTCTTTAAAAGATAGCATTTTTTTCTCCAGATTATATATTTCTCTACTACTATTCATGTATAGATATATTTAATTAATAGCTATTGTATTTATTACAACTGCTCATAAAGTTGAGGAATAGAGACCTCACGGCTTCGCTCGCAAAGGGGTTCCCCGTACTGCTTTCTCCACGAAAGTTGTGAAGGCATGTTTGGTTCTAACCGGGAAGTTTGACCGGGCACAAGAAACCATAACAATTTTTTGACTAGCTTGTCTCTATATACTGGGTTACAGGCGGCCGCACATTGTTTGGTGGCCATTCCCCCTTTAAAAGAGGCACACGCGTTAGGGCGTTGAGGACAATTTTACGAATCGCGGCAAGACTTACAAGCTCCTACCCTATGGCGATAGCAAGACCGGTCTTATCTGAAAACAACATCAAGGCGACAGTGGAGATCATTTTTAACGCCTCAGTGATCTCTGATTGCTTCTACTATGAGTCGGGGAGAGCTCGGGCTAAGACTCAAAATATAATAGATCGTTGCGCGAGCCGTCTTTTCTCCTGATATTCGTTCGCGATCAATACGAACAAGTGTAGCTAAATCTTTCCATTCACTTGCCATGGGCAAGTTTTTCGCGGAGATTGTCCAGCACCTCCTAGTCTCGATCCTCCCATGAGTTCTGGAACAACAGTCATTTCATTCGACTTGTCATCTACTTTTATGACAAGTTAAGGGTGGCGATTAAAAAAAATCAATTAACGCGGGCCACTACGCTGAAAGTCCCCGGTTCTTGCCTTAATCTGTCAAGGATAGAGCGAATTTCTTCAATTGGGATGCATTTGCTTTCCATAACGCATAGTCTCCTTTGAGTTGAAAAAGACAAAAATGCTGGATTGGATTATTCGTCGTTAAGCATTCTCACCGCAAGCACACGTATGGGCATATCCTCACAGAGATGACGAAACCACAGCGAGAAATTTTGGAAGGCCTGAACAGGGCTCTTCCGATTAAAACACAGGCTACAATTTTCCTGGGCATTGAGGTTATAACAGCCATTAAGGAGAGAAAAATAAAACTCAAGTTATATAGATCAGAAGTGCTGTGATATCATCATGCTGTTGCGCCGTTGAACGGAATGATTCAATATCCGTGATGAGTGCATCTAGGGATAATTGAGGAGTTGTGGGGACCATTTTTTTAAGGAAATTTATTAAACGCTCTTCACCGTATAACACGCCTAAGGGATTCATCTCTTCTGTAATACCATCGGTGTAGAGCAGCAGAATATCCCCCTTAAGAAGTTGAATGGTTTGAGGGCGCAGCCCTGTAAAGTTTGAAATACCCAGAGGAGTACTGATCATCCCGAGCTTTTCGACAGAGCCATCAGAGTGCCGGACAAGTGCCGGTGGATGCCCAGCGGCATAATAACTAAATTTAAGATCATCAGGAGTAAAGACCCCCATGAAAAGGGTTACAAACATCGAGCTATCCTTTGTATCTTCACAAAAGAGGTTGTTAGCCTTTTCTACAGCAAGGGCCACATCTCCTGATAAAGTAGCATAGCTCCTTAAGAGTGTACGTAGACAAAGCGCATATAAACAGGCAGGGATCCCTTTTCCCGCACCATCAGCGACCGTAACAAAAATAGGGCTATTGTGATCTTGATTTTGTAAAAACACATCGTAAAAATCACCACCGACTTCTATCGCTGGGTTTTCAATAGCTGCAATAGCAAGTTGAGGAATAAAAGGAAGGGGAGGGGGAAGCATTTTTTGCTGGATTTGGTGGCCTATCTTAAGCTCTTGGCTAGCAATTATTTGTTTGATTGGTTCATTGCGAATTTCTTCTAAAAGAACTTTTAAGTTTACAAGCATGGAGTTGGTTCTCTCTCCAAGAACATTTATTTCATAACCAACCTCATTAGTTACAAAACGAACCTCTAAATTGCCTTTAGAAACTTCTTGCATAATATTTAAAAATTGATCGAGGGGCTCAGAAAGTACTTTCGCTAAAAACCAGATAATAAGAGAAGAAACAAGTATAATAAATAAAATTATAACACAAATTTTTATTTTATATTCATAAAAGGGGTTGAGGATCTTATTTTCTTCAATGGTCACAATCAGAAAAGCATTGGAATTAACAATAGGCCATTTAATATTAAGCGTTTTACCTTTAAGGCCCTCTCTTTCAAAAACATCTTTTAAAATAGGTGTCGCTAAGGGAGTAATAGGATGATAGATTATAGAGGGAGTTGCAATAATACCTTCTATATTTAATTTAGCTATTTGTAGCGGTGTTAAAGGTTCAAAAGTAGTGAGTATAAGCGCAGGATCATTGCCTGCAAAATAGATTCCGGCATCATTCATTAAGGAAAAAGAGGTCCCAAGTATAAAATAGGAGGTGTCTGAAATTTTGGAGAGCAGATTATTCGGATCCTGGGCGATAGTAAGTGTGCCTATAACTTCCTGGTTTTTTGATTTAATAATTCTTGTAATAAAAATCCAAGGAGCCCCTTTGGGGCCGCTGCCTAATGTCATGGATGAGCCCTCTTTAAGAGCTGAAGTGATAAAAGAATAGTTTGTTAGATCCTTATCGGTATCATAATTCGTAGATATAGAAACAAGGAATTGCCCTTTATCATTTTTTTGTGTGTAGATAATATTATCCAAAGAGGGGGCTGTTTGCAGTATTTGTTTAAAGGAGGAAAGCAGTGATTTATGATCAATTATATCAGGGGTATTTAAGTGAAGGGTATTGATTAATAACGAAAGTATATTCTCACAGGAGTCAACATGCTCTTCAATATAAATATTTTTAGAATAAGCCAAATTACACATATGATAAAGCGTGTCAATTTTTCGCTCCATGCCACTTTTATTAAAGAAGAATCCCAGTACCATAAGAGCAGGAATCACCAAAAAAATTAGATTAATAAGAAAAAGACGGTATGTTAGTGAACGATTAAACATGGGGAGGGCCCCCTTTAATTTTTAAAACAATCAGTGTCATGTCTTCTTCTTGTAAGGTGCCTTTTGTAAAAAGAAGAAGGGCATGTTCAAAGGCTTTAGCCATTGCCGTAGCTGCCAGATGTGCATTTTGTACAAGGACATTTTTTAACCTATTTTCTCCGTAAAGAAGGCCTGTGGAATCCTGTCTTTCTATAACACCGCGTGTATAAATAATAACAATATCCCCAGCTTGTAAACATATGCTGGATGTCTGAAAGGTAGCCTTAGGAAGTGTTCCCATACTTCCCTTTGATCCAGCGAGAGTATCAAATGCACCGTTAACACGTTTTATAAATCCAAAAGAGGGGCTTGCTGATGCGTAATAAAGAGTAGAGGTACTGTTATCCCAAGAGCCAATAAAAGTTTTTATATTTAAAGGGGCTTTTTGCAGATCTTTATAAAAAAGGCTGTTAGCATTTTCAAGCAGGGCTCCCATATCGCTTGAATCAGATATAAGCGAGCGTAATATCGCACGTAAACAGACAGAGTAGAGACAGGAGGAAATCCCTGTTCCTGAGGTGTCATTTAAAGCGATAATTAGGTGGTCATTGCGTGTATAGATATCATAGAAGTTACCACTTACATCACCCGCTGGTTCGGAAAAAATCCCTATCTCAAGGTTGCCACTATCTGGAATACTACGGGGTGTAATACTCTCTTGAATTTGGCGGCCTATACGAAGTTCTTTCGAGGCGATCTCTGTTTTAAGAATCTCATTTTTAGCTGCTTCTGTCTTATTAATAATAAGGTCTATAACTGTATTTAAAGTCAACCCAGCCTCATTAATTTCAAATCCAAAAGGCTTTGGTTTAAAGCGCGCTGATAGGTCACCCTCTCCAATATTACCCATGAGAGTAATGAGTTCTTTAAAAGTTTTTGAAAGTAAATAGCTAATAAAAATAGTTATAAAACAGCTGGCTATTGTAATGCTCAGGACTATAGCTATAGTAATCCAGGCGGCTCGAATATAAGGAGCAGATATTGTTTTCTTCTCCATATCCATCCATATGTAGAGAGATTTATCCGCAACAGGTGCTATAAAAGAGAGATGATCGCGACCATTCTCTGACCATTGATAGATATTTTCTAAATTCGAAAAGGGAATTAAATGGAGTGTTTTTTTGGGTACAGTTAAATTACCAAATTGCCTGCTGCTTAATAATGTAGCAGATTGCTCTTCTGTAAGAGGGGCTAAAGCAATAAGCTCTAGAGCTGGGTCGCTACTTGCAAATACAATTTGATCCTTTGTTAGTAGGGACACAGTTTCAGTTTCCCTGAAGAACTTGTCTTCTATTAAAATATTGAGAATAGGACGTGCATTAACAATAAGTAACAAAATGTCTAATAATTTGTAATCCTCAATGCTTCGAATGGCTTTAGCAAAAACAAATTGTTCAGCAGGGGAGATTTCATCGTAAGCGCGATTGTTTGGATAGGTAGTATAACCATTAGTCACTGCTGATTTAATATAACCCCTATACGTTACGTCATGACCGGTATTTCCTTTTTCGTTCTCGGAAGTAGCTGTTACTAAAAAGTGATCATCAGGGGTTTTGGATAGTAGGACGATATTGGGATAAATTTTATCTATGCCAAAAGAGGTGAGCAGAGTGCCAAAGTCACGATTAGCATAAGGATTGCTTTGATCCGTTAGCAGGGTGATGAGATCAAGGGCTGTATATTGATCAGCAATAAAGCCATTAAGATAGGAGGCTCTGGAAAGTCCAATATTTTTGATGCGATGAATGTCATAATTGATTTTCTCATCATAGTCCCATTGAGTGAATATCAAAAAAAAAATGGTAACAGGTAAGACTATAAAGAGCAGATAGAGGGCAAAGATGCGAAGGGCAATAGACTTGCTGAACATATATAATTTACTATAAGCAATCTATCAATAGATGCAAGGGGTTCTGGTCATAATGAGTAAAAACCCAAGAGAAGCTGCGTAAAAAGGGGCAAGTTCACTAGGTGTTGAGCCATCTATTTTCAATTGTTAATGATATAACGGGACCATGACTACTGTAACACTTAAAAAGTCTGTATTGAAAAATTTATTAAAATCTCATAGGTTAGAAAATAGTTTACGACTATCTTCAAGGAAGAAAGACTAGAGGGCGATACTATGAGATGTAACTTTAATGTAGGCTCCATTAAAAGGATGTAATTTGAGCTCGTATTTTAGATAAAGGAGTTTTTTATGTGTAACAGCCCGATGAGAGTTTATGCAGGGCCAAGCCGTTATGTACAAGGAAGTGGAGCAATTCTTCGAATAGGCAAGGAGATAAAATCACTAGGAATTCAAGGAAAAGCCTTTATTGTTACATCAGAGACTGCTGGACGGATCACACGTCCTATGTGGGAAAGATCTCTAATAGAAGAAGAGCTCGAATTTGTCACATATTTATTTGGAGGGGAGTGTTCGGATTCTGAAATCCAAAAAATAAAACTCCTAGCAGATTCCGCTAAAGTAAATTACTTTATTGCAATCGGAGGAGGTAAGGTTCTTGATGCGGCGCGAGCGGCAGCAGAGATTCTCAGGATGGAAATAGTCATATGCCCCTCAATAGCATCTACCGATGCTCCTTGCATTGTCCTTTCTATTATATATACAGATGATGGGCAAATGCAGGAGATGAGGCTTCATCGAAAAAATCCTATTTTAGTATTAGTTGACTTAGATGTTATTGCTAAAGCGCCTAAGAGGTTTTTAATTGCAGGAATGGGAGATGCTCTTTCAACCTACTATGAAGCCAGAACCTGTAAAAGCACACATTCCTTAAACCCCCGGGGTGGACTGCAAACAGAAGCTGGCCTTGCCCTCTCACTGCTATGCAGAGATATTATTTTAACCGATGGAGTTGATGTCGCAGCTTCTTATGAAACACAAGGCATTACACCCGCATTCGAACGCATTGTCGAGGCTAACGTGTTATTATCTGGAATAGGTGTGGAATTGTGCAATGTAGCGGGTGCTCATGCAATTCACAATGGGTTAACACAACTTAAAGAAACTCATGCGTATTATCACGGAGAAAAAGTTGCTTTTGGACTTATTACACAACTTGTTTTAGAGGGCGAATCTTTTACAGAAATCCACCGTCTTTTACAGTTTTATAAAAAAGTAGGATTGCCCTCGACCTTTAAACAACTAGGATTAAAGGATCCTACAAAAGAGATGCTCCTTAAGGTAGCTAAAAGATCAATAATAGAGGAAGAGACGATGTCCCATGAACCTTTTGCCGTATCCGCTAATATGCTGATAGATGCGATGAGGTATGCTGACAGCCTTGGAAATTTGACATAGCTTCAAGAGGTTTTCTAAGAGAGTCCCTTTGGTACTAGATAAAGAACTAGAGGGGGGGCAGCTCCACGAACTGGCGTTCTGTTTCGCTAATCATTGTATAAGCACAATTGTTCTTACCTAAAGCTTCTATGCGAGGTTTGATAGATAACCACCTATCTCGTAAAGTTTCTAGTCGTTTAGAATCATAAGGGGGCAGTGCTTTAAAAAAAGCACGATCTCCTTGATCTTGATAATTGGGGGGGAACATTGGATTAAATCTATTAAGGGTAGAGATCGTACGGGTTTTAGTCTCGTAATCGGCTGATGTCCAAAAATCATTATCTATTACTCTATCCAGGAGTAGTTGCAAATTAGAATTTGCAGGATCAATAGAGCTTTTAAAACTATAAACACAATCGATAAAGAGATTCAAATGATAGTGACTTATTGGATTCACCAGAGCCTTAAAGAAAGCCGTACTTTCTTGTACGTTGCTTGGCGGATCACCACGGAAAACTATTATATCCCTTACTATACTGGGATGAGCCTCTATAATATCTGTAAAGTCACCATATCTATAGTCGAAGAGTGGGATCTGCTTTTGTAAAAAGTTAATCATTTTCTGCAGATGTTCCAGGCCCCTAGAGAAAGTCTCTTTAGCACCGGCTCCTGATTCTATCTGCCAGCGAACAATTGCTTCGTCGCGATGACTTTGAGGTATACCGATTTTAGGATCAGGTTGCATCTGGTATTGAAAGTACGTTTTTAAGGCATATACTCGCAATCTTTCTGCTCTTGCAAAGGCTCCAGAGCCACCTAGGGAGACGTAAAACCGTCCTTCAAGACAAATGGAAGACAACTCTCCTGTAGGCGAAAGTTGTACATCGATCATAAATTGTGAGCTATGATAATTTAAAGGAGCATTAAAACAAATCATTAGATGGGGGTAATTATAGGTAATTGATTGTAATGTAGGCTTACCAGCATCATTTTCAAGATTAAGCATTCGTAATTGCTCGCAGAATTCCTGTATTTGGATGGGAAGCTCGCTTTCTTTTAAGCCGGAGCGACTATTTATAGAAGAAGCGGCGGTGATAAGGCTCTGATGCAGTGTTGTAAAAAGATCTTCTAATGAGCGAGGGGGAGCTCGTGCCGGACTCCCGACCCCACTACCAAGAGAGGCTGAGCTTACGCTAAAAGATTTGGAGGGCAGCAAAAGTTTAGGATTTTCATCATCAGGTTGGGACAGTTCTTTAAGGATTATTGGGAAAAATTCTCGTAAGACCTCTCCTTGCTCTTGCAGCGCTGGATCATGCGATAGAAGTCTAGTATCCATAGAGAGAATTGTGAGATTTGTATAGCGCTCTAGTAGCTTCCTGAAACAGGAGATCTTCAAAGAGGGTAGGGATGTATACTCTGGGCTTGCCGTGAGCCCCTTAATGCAATTATCAAAAACAGATATGCTTACAGTGAATGCATCTACCAGCATAGCCGTTGCAAGGCCACTGGAAGTTACCAAGGCTTCCAAGTTTTTATGGATTGCCGGAATGAACTCCTCATCCATTTTTTTTAAAAGGAGGTCAAAATCAGCTATTTTACCAAAATTATTCACAAGAGAGGAAAACGTCCTTGCATGAGCCTTTGTCTTATTAGCTATTTCTAGATATTCGACAGTTTGCGTGTCTTTGAAAGGTGTAAGCAGGTTTTTAAGGCATGCACTTGCGGATTCTTCTCGATCACTCATAAAAGACTTAAAGCTTTGAGGAAAGGAGCTGTTAAGAAAAGTCGGGATTAAGCTTGGCCCGAGTATCACAAAAATTTTAGCGAGTAATTCAAGCTCTTTCGACTTTAATTGAGTGATAAAACAGGTCCAGTTTAAGCGTGTTGATGGGGAGAGTATAAATTTTGTACTTCTTGTAAAGATGTCTAAATACTCGCACTGCGTTAGTGGGGATTTGGGCGTTTTAAGGATAGAATATTCTTTTTTCTCGCCTAAGAGGCTTATTAAAGTGCTTGCAGAAACAGCTTCTGATGCCGGAATATCGGTGATAGAAGAACGTAGCCAGTGGATAGCAAACTTCTTCTCATTCTCTGGGGAGGCAATATCACAGCTAACCTCAAAATAGTGTTTACAATTATAGAGGATTTTACCCAAGAGGAGAGCCTTTTCTTTCGAGGAAACACCCTCTAAGATTTTAGACTGCAATATCCTCACGAGGTGATTCAAAATAGCTGCTTTTTCTTCTATAGATACGGCTTTTTCTAGGTTATTAACCAGATTATGAGGGGTAATCTTATCGGATATTAAAGTATATTGAGAAGCTAAGAGCTTTAAAGTAGCGAGGAAGTCAGTAGCTTCTTGATGAGATAGTCTATTTGATAGTGAACTCTCCATATGGGGGGCCAAAAAGCGTTGTAGTCCATTTTTAATAAAGGCTTCTTTGGAAGCCCCTTTGGGAAGAACAGCTAGAATAGATTCTTGCGTATCAACAAGAAGATCGCTACCCTCTAGCAAATGAGAGCTTTGCTCAAAAGTAGCTTTTGAGAGTTGTATGATAGGTATACCAAGACTACTAAAGAAGCTAGCTTCATGAGAGTTAGCAGCCGTAGCGGTCCCTATAAGGATTGCTTCTGGAGAATCGATGGTTCTTTCAAGGAATAGCTCTAAGGCTTCGGGTGCTGTAAGCGCAACAAGAGTATTTCTGGCCGTTAAAGCGAGCACGCGTCCGCCAGCAGCGCCTAGGGTGATAACTTTTTGAAAGCCTTTCATTTCATGCATCTTATCCGGATCGATATAATTAGGAGAGCTAGAGGGCTTCTTAGGAATAGGGCGGGCTTGAAATAGGATAATCTTTCCATCGCAGTAGCTCCATTCTATGTCCATGGGTTCTTGATAGTGCTTCTCTATGCGAGAGCCTATTTCCGAAAGTCGTAGAATCTGAGGGTCGGTAAGACAGGCTAATAGCCTGACGCTTCGAGGGTTAAGCGCTTCTTTAAGTTGGCCATCTTCACCTGGAACTTTCCGTGTAGGTTTATCTTTAATTACACTATGGATATATTGCCCCTGTGCATAAAAGGTATCGCAAGGAGTGGCCCCTGTAACTACTGCTTCTGCATGGCCAAAGGAAGCACAGATTTGTGTAATACCAGGAGTATTTAGCTCACATTCACGGGTGAAAAGAACACCCGATGTAGGGATTATTCCTTTTTTTTCTTCTGCAAACATCACCTGTAAAAGAACAGGTACAAACGGGGGTGTGGTAATATCATCGCCAGTGAGGATTCTTTGCTGTAAGGATTTGACTGAGAAATAAGAGGCGATGACTTGGCCAATGGCTGCGCTTATAGAGGCTCTAACAAGCGGGATATTGGGTATGCTGACATTACCACCTGGATTAGCTTGAAGGCCATCTTCACGTCCTGTACTTCTCACCATGAGGTACTTGCCTTTTAACAGGAAGCCACTTAGCAAAGATCCATCTGGAAAATCAGTAGAACTTTGGAAAGCCTCAAGGATACCTTCCTGTATAAGATTAAGAGATGTCGAGGATACACTACCCGTTCTCTGCACTTGGTCTACATAAGAAGTCCAAAGCTCATCAAATAATACAAAATTTTTTTTAATAAAAGCCAGGATGGTGGCGTGCGAGATCCCCTCAAAATAAGGGACTATGACGTCTGATTCATTTTTAAAAAGTTCCTGAAGTATAGCTAGATTAGCTGTCTTGTTCCCATAAATTTCATTTAGGGTAGCGGGTTGATCGTCTGGAAAAAGAGCTGCTGGGGCAGCGATTTGAGGGGAGTTCTGGGCGTTAATGGACTTGTCAGTGGGGAAAGAGCTATTTAGCAGGCCTTGTGCAAAACCATGGATCTTAGAAACCGCTGGATCACTATTTTTTAATATTTTCCATATTACATAGATAAGATGAGGGATGAACAAAGTAAAGATACCTACTAAGATAAGAGACGCAATAAGAGCTATAGATTGATCTTGTTTACTTAAATTACCCTGCACGCGGGGGCTTACAGAGTGGTGTGGATTTATAAAGGGGGTGTAATCAAAACTAGCATCATTCACTATATATTTATATATACAGTAGAGGCTCTTTTACCGTCTTGAATTTCAGCTCGCTCTCCTTTATTTGCATGCGAGAATTCAAAAAATTAGTTTTAAAGAAGTCCAATTTTGGTCGCAACTGCTCATAAAGTTGAGGCATAAAGAGATCGCGGATTCGCTCGCAAAGGGTCCTTTTTAGTTGAGCTTCTTCGCTACTGAGAACGGCCTAGGTTTGGACCTGGCAGGCTATTTCTGGCTGTTCTGGGTAGTGACGGTTTAATAGTTCAGGGTTCTTTAGGCTTTGCTACAAAGGTGATTGCAATAATCTGAGCCAGAGTGGGGCTTTTAAATAATCCATTGAGTATGTCCATGAAGTAGTCCAATAAGGTGATTCTAAGCTCGTCAAAGTATTATTCTAAAAGCGATTTTAGACCTTTGGAAGGATTTAGCTATGCCTATTTCAAAAGATATAACTACAATAAATTTTTCTATAAAAATCTCAAAACTTTAATAAAGAACCCTCATGAAAATCATAAAAGTACTTTTTTTACTAGTTGTTTGCAATATGGCAACACCTCTTTTTTCTGAAACTCCAACCCCAGCAAGTTCAGCTATGGAGAAAAACACTTCAAGACATCCTTACGAAGCTGGAGAGTACACAATCGAATGGGTTTCTGCTCCAAGCGCTGCATTCCCCAAGGGGAGGACAGGGAAAGGAACTTATGTTGTGGAAAACAATAAATATGGCCAAACGTATTATAGCAAGACTATCTGGCATATCGATGGAACTGAAAAAGGATCCGGTACTGTACGGGATATTGAAGGTATAATACTATCTGATATTATGGGTAATACTCACCTGTTTACGTATAAGAAAGAGGGTGGGGGATTTTATGGGAAAATAGAAAAACAAGTAGATGGAACCCTTCTTATAAAAGGCGAAGGCTTATATCGCAGTCTGGGGGGGGGTAAGATTCAGATGGAAACAATTGTAACCCCAACAGATAACGGATACACAAGGTTACATTATCTTTATAATTCTAAAACAAAACAATCGACGCTTCTTAGAAGCGATATCCTTAAAAAGGTTTCTTAAGGACACATTTCAACAATTAGTAAATAAAGTGGATAGGGGGCTGCTCTGGCGGCCTCTATTCTCGCAATTATACAGATTTGTGTAGTACCAGGAGTATTTAGCTCACATTCACGGGTGAAAAGAATACCAGATGTAGGGATTATTCCTTTTTTTTCTTCTGCAAACATCACCTGTAAAAGAACAGGTACAAACGGGGGTGTGGTAATATCATCGCCAGTGAGGGTTCTTTGCTGTAAGGATTTGACTGAGAAATAAGAGGCTATGACCTGGCCGATGGCTGCGCTTATAGAGGCTCTAACAAGCGGGATATTGGGTGTGCTGACATTACCACCTGGATTGGCCTGAAGGCCATCTTCATGTCCTGTACTTCTCACCATGAGGTACTTGCCTTTTAACAGGAAGCCACTTAGCAAAGATCCCTCTGGAAAATCAGTAGAATTTTGGAAAGCCTCAAGGATACCTTCCTGTATAAGATTAAGAGATGTCGAGGATACACTACCCGTTCTCTTCACTTGGTCTACATAAGAAGTCCAAAGCTCATCAAATAATACAAAATTTTTTTAATAAAAGCCAGGATGGTGGCGTGCGAGATCCCCTCAAAATAAGGGACTATGATATCTGATTCATTTTTAAAAAGTTCCTGAAGTATAGCTAGATTAGCTGTCTTGTTCCCATAAATTTCATTTAGGGAGGAGGGTTGATCGCCTGGGAAAAGAGCTGCTGGTGCAGCGATTTGAGGGGGGGTGCTGGGCGTTGATGGGCTTGTCAGTGGGGGAAGAGCTATTTAGTAGTCCTTGTGCGAGATCATTGGTCCTAGAAACCGCTGATCGCTATTTTTTAATATTTTCCATATTACATAGATAAGATGAGGGATGAACGCTGCCATGCGCAAGCAGCACGACGAGAGAGCTCATGACTAGTGAATGCTTTGGACAAGTGCTGATTGCGCAGCAAGCAAGTTTGGAACAGCAACTACATCGCCAATGACAATGACGGCTGGGTTTCGAACGCCCAGAGATGTAGCAGTAGCGGAAATTGTTGAGAGGATGCCTACTGTCACTCTTTGGTGAGGTGTTGAAGCTTGTTCAATTAGAGCAACGGGTGTGGATGATGATTTGCCTGCCTTCATCAAACCCGAAGTGAGTTCTGGAAGGTTCGCCACTCCCATCAAGACAACGAGAGTTAAATCAATTTGAGCTAAAGCAGCGAGGTCTTGAAGCTGATGGCCCGTAATCACTGCGTATCCGTTTGCTAGGCCGCGGTGCGTCAAAGGGATGCCTGCAGCGATGCAAGCCTGTACTTCCTCAGAGCCGCGAGCGAACACGAATGGATCGCCGCCTTTGAGTCGAACCACGCGCTTGCCCTTGAGTGCACGATCAACAATCACTGTATTTATTTCTTCTTGGGTCAAAGTGTGATGGCCTGGACTTTTGCCAGAATCAATCTGCTCAACGTCAGGAGCAAGAGTTTCAAGAAGCGCAGTGGGACCAAGTCGGTCAAAGACAACAACGTCAGCTTTTGCAAGCTCGCGGCGGCCGCGCACAGTGATGAGCTCTGGATCGCCAGGACCACCGCCGATAAGCACAACATGGCCATGAGTAGGACGAACCCGACGAACAGGGAGCAAACCTTGTGAGAGTTGCTCGGCGATGGCATCACGAATTGCAATGGCGCGGCGGGGATCCCCACCAGCGGTCACAGCCACCGTGATGTCATCAACGCGAGTAGATGCTGGAGTCCAAGCTTTTGAAAGCATTGCTTTGTCGGCACGGATACACCAAGTACCTTGAGCTTCAGCGTCTGCGGCAACTCGTTCGTTTACGCACACGTCATTGGTCGTTGCGTGCACAAGCCAAGCGGTATCAAGATCACCCGTGGCATATGGGCGTTGAGTGAACTCAAGGGAACCTGCTTGTGCCAATTCTGCGATCCGAGAGTTGCTGCTTGGAGATATAACCAACACTCGTGCGCCAGCTGCGATCAACGAGACGACTCTTTGTGCAGCCACACTTCCAGCACCAATGACAACAATTCTTTTCCCGGCAAGGTTGAGCGAGATTGGGTAACTACTCATGTATGCAAACCTCATTCGTTCTTGTCTTGGCCCGCCCAGTGACCTGAGCGCGGGTCAGCCCAGCATCAACGAGAGCTGTTGCGCGATCTTTGGTGTTAGTTATTGCCAATTTGCACAACTCAACACCGGTGCAAGCCATGGTGCCGCGAAGAAACACCGAGGGATAAACTTCAACCCCAATTTCCGACAAACCTTCAGCTAAAGTAAAGATACCTACTAAGATAAGAGACGCAATAAGAGCTATAGATGGATCTTGTTTACTTAAATTACGCTGGAAGCGGGGGCTTATAGAGGGGCATGGATGGATCAAGGGTGTGTAATTAAAAATATCATTTTTCATTATATATTTATATATACAGTAGATGCTCTTTTACCATCTCGAATTTCAGCTCGCTCTCCTTTATTTGCATGCGAGAATTCAAAAAAATAGTTTCGAAAGAAGTCTAATCTTGCTCGCGGCTGCTCATAAAGTTGAGGCATAAAGACCTCGCGGCTTTGCTCGCAAAGCTTCCCGATATTGAGTTTCTACGATACCGAGAACGGCCTGGGTTTGGACCTGGCAGGCTATTTCTGGCTGTTCTGGGTAGCGATGGTTTAATAGTTCAGGGTTCTTTAGGCTTTGCTACAAAGGTGATTGCAATAATCTGAGCCAGAGTGGGGCTTTTAAATAATCCATTGCATATGTCCGTGAAGTAGTCCAATAAGCTAATTCTAAGCTCTTCGAAGACTTGTTCTAAAAGCGATTTTAGACTTTAGGAATGATTTGGCTATGCCTATTCCAAAAGATACAACTATAATAAATTTTTCTATAAAAATCTCAAAACTTTAATAAGGAACCCT
>VFKH01000017.1 GCA_009885615.1 Parachlamydiales bacterium | reverse complement strand
GCTCTCTTACATAATGAAAGCGCTCTCTTACATAATGAAAGCGCTCTCTTACATAATGAAAGCGCTCTCTTACATAATGAAAGCGCTCTCTTACATAATAAAGACGCTGTCTTACATAATGAAAGCGCTCTCTTACATAATAAAGACGCTGTCTTACATAATGAAAGCGCTGTCTTATATAATGAAAAAAAATATACAAGGGATGAGCGTTGTACAGATCCCAAATTCAGAAAGGTAGATAATAAAACCAAAATTAGATGCCTTGAATCGTCTAATAAGGCAACCGGAGGGTACAAGCCTTTTTGCTTTTACCCAGAAGGGTGGTCTTTTGATGTGGGAGGTCAGTTTACATGGATGGAGCTTCCTCCATTTAATTTTTTAGGTAATAGTGCATATTCGGGAAATGAAATAGGATGGGGTGGTGGTTTTACTGGTAAAATCACTTATCAACAACCTCAAGAAGTTTTTGCCCAACTACGTGCGACCTATAATAGCATGGATACAAATATAAATAATAAAATTGACGAAGCGTATGCAGAGTTGGTAGCTGGATATTGTTTCTCTATGGCCCCTTGCCTCTCACTCACTCCTTATATGGGGCTTGGTTGTGATAATCTACAAGATAGTAATACCGCCTACTTTACTGAAGATCCAGTTTATATAGATTATAGTAACATAAAACCCTCCTACCAAACATATTATGGGGTCATAGGATTTGATACTCATTATGCTTGGGAAAAATGGAAGCTCGGCGCTCAATTTGATTTTTATTTCCCTTTTCAACAGCAACTAGATTTGGTTCGTTATAATTGTTCTTTAGATAAAAATGTGGGCTTTGCAACACGCCTGCCTATTGCCCGCCGTTTAACGCAGCATATCTGGTTAGAGCTAACACCTTACTACCGGTTTTTTGTTCTAGGAAGTGGCTTAAAAGGTACTTACGCTCTTGATAGAAGAAATATGAATCAAGCAGGAGCATTTCTTACCTTAAAAGTTTTTCTTTAAGTATTTAGCTCAATAAGGAGCCAGTTTGAGCATACACCTTGCCTTGTGCCAGTATTAACTGAAGGTTCTAATTCAGAGAATACGGCACTTGTCATGTTCACTGTATTCCTCACGGACCTTGTTAAGAAGGAGCTCATCTACTGGACAGGGCTCGATATCCCAGATCTCTTTGGCATATTTACGCACAGAGATGTCGATAGAGAAAGGGCCCATGCTCGCAAGATTATGGAGGGCTATAGAAGCCCATTTTTCAGGATAAAGATAGAGTTCTTCCACCTTTTTTTGTGTTTGAATGTAGGCAGGAAGGTCGTAGAGGACAAAATAACGGTCAGGAGCCTCACCCTCGATGAGACTAGAATAAATGGACATAAAGGCTTCATGCTCTTCTGGATCTTCAGCAAATGTTTTATTTTTCAGGCACTCAAGAGCGGAACGGATAAAAGGATGCTCGTCTAGTATTTTCCAGGGTAGGTAGTCAATATGGTGGAGCTCTTCACTCGTAGCTCCAAACCCGAAGGGCCAGAATTTCTTACCAATGGCCTCTTTCATTTCAATATTAGCACCATCAGGGGTGCCTATAGTGAGGGCCCCATTCATAGCCATTTTCATATTACCAGTACCAGAGGCCTCAGTACCTGCTGTAGAAATCTGTTGAGAGAGATCGGCTGCAGGAATAATAATTTCAGCTTTAGAAACATTATAATTTTCTATAAAGAGTATCTGCAGCTTACCCCTTGTAAGGGGATCGCTATTAACTTTACGTGCTACAGCACAGATGAGTCGTAAAATATGTTTAGCCATTACATAGCCAGGAGCGGCTTTTCCAGCAAATAGAACGGCTCTTTTTATAGCATGACTTTCTGGATTTTCTTTTAGCTCAAGGTACAGAATAATAGTGTGTAGAATGTTCATCATTTGCCGTTTATATTCATGCAAACGCTTAATCTGCACATCCATCAGCCAAGAGCTATCTAGAAGAGGAGCCTGCTTTTTCAGTAGGGAAATAAGAGAGTCTTTGTTAGCCTTTTTTATAGATATAAACTCTTTAATAGAAGAAGGATCATTTGCAAAAGAGCGGATTTCTTCTATCTTTTCAAAATGGATAATCCATTCCTTACCAATTCTTTTACTGATAAATTCAGCAAGTAAGGGATTACAGTTAAGAAGCCAACGTCTTTGGGTAACGCCATTAGTGATGTTAATAAAGCGCTCAGGAAAGAGCTCATAAAAATCACGAAAAAGATGCTTTTTTAATATATCCGTATGAAGTTTAGCAACACCATTAATACGATGAGAAGATGCTATAAGTAGATTTGCCATTCTTATCTGCCCCCCTTCTATAATAGAAAGGCGCCGAATTTTTTCTTCATCACCTGGGTATCGTATACGGATACCACGGCAGAAGCGGTCGTTAATTTTCTCGATCAGGGCATGATGGCAGGGTAAAAGATTTTTTACGCGCAACTCATTCCATTCTTCGAGGGCTTCTTTCATCACTGTATGGTTTGTATAACTCACCATCTTATTAACAGTGCCCCAAGCATCATCAAAGGTAAATCGGGCATCTTTCATCAAGCGCCACATGAGCTCTGTTACCACAAGTGCTGGGTGTGTATCATTCACCTGGATACGTACTTTTTCACCCAAAAGTGAAAAGTCCCTATGAAATTCATAAAAAGAGCGTAGAATATCTTGGCAGGAGGCTGAGGCCAGGAGATATTCTTGTTTGAGGCGGATACGCTTGCCTGTCTCATGATTATCATTTGGATAGAGAACATCTGTTAAGAGAGTATTTTCTACAGCTTGATCAAGTTGCCCTGAATTATAACGTTGTAATTGGAAATTACGGGGAGATTCTTTTGTGGACCATAGTCGCAGTGTTACAACAGTAAAAGGATTTCCATTGCCAAATCCAATAATGGGTAGGTCATAAGGCAGGGCTCGCACTTCTTCATAACCAGAAACAGTCATAGAATCTTCAGAGGGGTGACCTCCAAAGCAAACAAGGGCAGCGGCTGCATCACGACGAAATTCCCAAGGGTTATTATAGTGTAGCCAGCAATCAGGCTTTTCTACTTGGACTCCATTCCAAATCTCTTGTTCAAAGACACCATATTGGTAACGTAGCCCATAACCCATGCCGGGAAGGCCCATCGTAGCAAAAGAGTCTAGAAAGCACGAAGCTAAACGCCCAAGACCGCCATTTCCAAGGGCCGGGTCAGTTTCAGTAGACATAATTTGAGATAAGTTGCGCCCCAAACCTTGCATAACCGCCTGAATAAGGGGTAAAGCATGGAGATTGGTTAGGTTGTTACCAAGAATCCTTCCTGGAAGATATTCCATGGAAAAGTAGTAGAGCCTTCGGACATCTTTGGCTGCCCATGTGTGAGTAGTACTTGTCCAATGGATCATTATTTCTTCACGCAAGGCCTGGCAGAGCACTTGATAAAGCTCTTGGGGCGAGGCTTCTTCAATAATACGGCCAAGAGTCGTAATCAAATAATGTTTGATCTTATGAATAAGATTTGTGACTTGGATTTCAAAGGTAATAGCATTCATCATTGCACATATTATCAGATTATTTTTTAATGGCGAGAAAAGAAAAGGTGATGAGTTGTATGGAAAAATATGATTTGATAGTTATTGGTTCAGGACCAGGAGGGGAAAAAGCCGCGGTCAAGGCAGCTTACTTCGGTAAAAAAGTGGCTATTATTGAAAAGGAGCATAATTATGGGGGCGCGGGTGTTAATACAGGGACATTACCCTCCAAAACACTGAGAGAGGCAGCTCTTTTTTTTTCTGGTAAGTATGAAAAGGGGCTCTTCGGGGTAGAAAGAACACTTAAGCATCAAGCCACTATTGATGAATTTATGTTCCGAAAAAACTTTGTTATCCAATCAGAGGCCAATGAGATACACCGTAATTTACAAATTCATAAGGTGGCTATTTTCCATGGAGAGGCCAGCTTTATAGATGAGCATATAATTCAAATTGAGGGAGATAACGCCTGTCATATTTGGGGAAAGTTTATTATCATCGCAACTGGTTCATATCCCTTTCATCCTGAGGGTATTCCATTTGACAATAACCGTATTCTAGACTCGGATAGCATTCTTAATATTAGACGTATACCCCAATCCATTTGTATTATAGGCGCGGGTGTTATTGGATGTGAATATGCCACCATATTTGCCACTATGGGCACTAAGGTTTATCTGGTAAATCGTACAGATGAGATTCTATCTTTTGCGGATAAAGAGATTATCGAAGAACTATTGGCCTCAATGAGAGATGATCAAATAGAGATTCTTTTTAATGATGAGGTTAAATCCATTAATGTTCCAGAAACAGAGCGCGAGTTTGTAAGGGTAGGCCTGAGCAGCGGGAAATGGCTCCATGTAGATATGTTTCTTTATGCAGCTGGTCGTAATGGGTCCACTAAAAAGCTCAATCTAGAAAAAGTGGGTATATCTGTTGGCAAGCGTGAACAATTACAAGTCGATCGGCAGTATAGGACAAATATATCCAATATCTTTGCAGTAGGGGATGTTATTGGGTTCCCAGCACTAAATAGCACTAGTATGGATCAAGGTCGAGTGGCCGTTACACATATGTTTGATACTAAGGACTTGGATGCACTGGCTAAGATTTTCCCTTATGGTATTTATACAGTCCCTGAGATATCTATGGTCGGCCTCACAGAAGAAGAAGCTAAGAAAAACGGTCTTGATTACTGCGTAGGATGCGCTAAGCATGTAGATATGGCAAGGGGTAAGATTATGGGGGTAAAAAAAGGCATGCTTAAGATTATTTTCGCAAAAAAAGATCTTACAATATTAGGTGTGCATATTATTGGACCTTTAGCAACAGAGATAATACACTACGGCCTTTGTCTTATTGAATCCAAGCGAACAGTTATGGAGGTTATTGCCACAGTCTTTAATTATCCAACTTTACATGACCTATATAAGTATGCCTGTTATGATGGCCTTGGTAACTTATCGGGTCATAAAATTAAACTATAAGTTAGGGGAGCATCCGGAGACTGGCTATTGGGATAAATATTTTTTTGTAAGGATGAGTATTTTTAAAAATAAAAGTAGGTTAGTTTAAAAGCATTAGACGAATAGGGATAGCTAGTATTAAAGAAGGGGAAACTCTAACTATTGAATTCAGAGAACAGGGTGGGTTTGGAGGATTCTCTTTATTAAAAGTGTATTAAATTCAGGGTTAGCCCTCACTATATTTTGAATTTTTAAAGAAGGGGCTCGAGTAACAATTTTTGCAACGTTTCTTCAATTATTAAGGTAAATAGGAGAGAAAGATGCGCTAGCCTTGAGCTGGGTTAGAGCCTTGATCAATCCGCAAATGGCTTGCAGGTGCTTCGGTACGTGCGACTCGCCAAATTTTCGATTCTTTTCAATCATAACAAAGCTCTTGGTTTTAAATTTTATTTATTCTATCGTTGCATTTCAAGTTTTTTAAGGAATCGATGTGATTCCCTATCTCGATCTCTTAGAGCAAGGTCTTCAGCTTACTAGAGAAAAATTAGCCCAACAGCTAACTTTTAGGTTATATTTGATCTATGAAAAGTGAGCCCTTTATTTTAACAACAGCGCTTTTTTTGCGTGTTCTAATGGGTCTTCTCGTAACAAGTCTTCTTGCAATTTATTTAGTACCTGATGAGGCCCAGTATTTTCTTTGGAGTCAGTATTTAGGGCTCTCCTACTATAGCAAGCCTGCTGGCATCGCCTACCAGATAGCTTTCAGCACCTTATTAGCCGGAAATAGTGAGGCAGGCATCCGCTTTGTCTCCGTGATTATATCGGCACTGATAGGGTTTGTTCTCTACCGCATTGCCCGTAATTTAAGATTTAATAAACAAATTTCTCTTTATGCATCGCTGATCTTCTGTTTTTCCCCTATTGGCCTCTTGGGCTCCTTCGCGGCCACAACCGATGGGGGAATGCTCCTCTTTGCGCTCTTGGCCTTTAATGCCATTGTAAAGTGCCCTAACTGGCCTCTTTTTGGTCTTTTTATTATGATGTCAGGCCTTTTTAAGTGGACAGGTTATTTAATGTGGCTGCCTGCTTTTCTAGGAGTTATTCTCTATCCGCAATGGCGTAAAAAGAGTCTAGTGATGGGTATTTTAATTTCTCTTTTGGCGCTTGTTCCATCACTTCTTTGGAATGCTGAGAGAGGCTGGCCCTCTTTTTTACATGTTTTTTATCAAATTATGCCCCTACAAAAGGCACAGCCCAATCCAATTGCTTTCTTTGGATCACAGATACTCCTTCTTTTTCCTGTCCCTTTTTATTATTTTCTTAAGACTTTCTTACGCTCAGTTAAAAGACCAAAGCCTTTTGCGGTTGCTTTCCCATCTTATATAGCAGCGCTTATTTTAGCCGTTTTTACTGGGTTAGCTTTTTTTGAAAAAGTGCAGGCAAATTGGGCTATTCTCTTTATGCCTTTTGCCTCACTTGCAGCGGCATCGATGGGATCTTTACGCATTTTAAAGATATCTCTTATTATTTCTACTGGGATATCTCTTGTTATGCTACTTGTACCCCTCCTTGAAAAGCATCAGCGCACAGCAATTCCTTATCGATATAATCTTTTTAAGGATGCTATGGGCTGGGATCATTTGAGGACTCTACTCAAAAAAGAATCAGAGCACGATTTTTTCTTTAGTAACACCTATCAAATGGCCAGCATTCTTTCTTACTATGGGCCATCGAGAGCCTATATGCTTAATATCGATGGGCGTAGGCAGTCGCATTTTACATATATGCCCTCTATGACTGAAGAGCAAAAAAATAAAAATGGCCTTTATGTACGCTTAGAAGAAAAGCCCTTTGACCGCGAATCGGTTGTACTCAAGGTATATCGACAGTTGGCTCCTTATTTCCAATCAGTAAGTTTTAAAGGTGAATATCCCATATTTTCTACGAAAAATAAGCCTGTAAAATGGGTCCTTCTTTTCGATTGCCAAGCATATAATGGGTTAGAACCCGAAAAGAGTATTATTTATTAGGATAACGTCAGTTGAACTGTAAGTTCAGCCTAGGCGCTTGGGGCTTTGCTAAAAAAGAAGAAAGACTTGGGATTATTGATGCCCCACGTTGATCAGTCGCCTACAGCGGCTAGATCCTGTTCAAGGAGCTTCGATTGGATCAATTTATACTATCCAGCTACTGATTCTTAGTGGATTCTCAGCAATAAATTTCTAAAAGTATAGAATTAGAAATCTTTTTTAAGGGTTACTATTTGTTAACCAAAAGCAGACACACTTAGGAAACTAAAAGGTTAGATCTAACGGAATGATTCTGTAGTACAAATGACTTTTAAAAGAGTTCGATTTTTTGGAAAAATAAAAGATGGCTATTAAAGGAGCCTTATTGTCTATTTGGGCTTTAAAATAATTATTCCATAGAAAAAATCAGACTTTTTCATGATCGACTAATAGAGGTCCGTGGGTGCTCTCTGTTAGATGGATTTAACGGAGGAGGCGTATAATTTAAAGCTCATTTTATTAGATTAGCTGAGTGGACTGACGACTTGGGGGAAGGAGTGTTTCCTCATAGAGAAGTACATTAAAATATCCACGCAGTACTTTTTTAAGAGCCTCACCAATTTCCTGCTTATGCAGAAAGCGCTCTTTGAGAGGGGTAATAAAGTCGAGATGGGAGCGGCCATGGCGATAAGGGGGCATTTTTTCTGGCATGGAGAGCATTTCCATGTATTTTGGATTATAATCCCAGAGGAAAGAGGTGTGATGAAGCCAACGGTCCTTTTTGATATATTGGGCATTACCTCCAAATTTTTTATCCCCAATAACATAGTCATTATCAAGCAATTTAAATAGAGGGAATACTTGACTATAAATGACTTCCGTCCATTCCATAATAGCTTTGGGGTCAGCCGGAATATCAAGATCTATTTTATTGAATATGAATGTTATAAATATTGTGTTTTCATCAACAACTACAGTGCCACCCCCACTAAAGCGTTTAATAAGAGGAAGCGGAGCCACTTCTTTCTTTCCTGAAATTCCTAATACAATAGCTGGATTAGAGCCGTAGTTAATAAGGCAGATATTACGTGTATCGGCGCGCAAAAGCTTTTCTTCGAGGATCAGTTGCTCGTAAATGGGGGTGAAGGCACTTTCAATCAGGTAGAGATTTTTCAGGAGCTTACCTTATTACGGCCGGCGTGCTTGGATTCATACATAGAGGTATCAGCTCGTTGGATCAGTTCTTGAAGAGTAGCAGGATCCTTACTTAGGGAAGCTACTCCTATAGATACAGTCAGCTTAATATTTATATCTTTGGAACAGGGAGAGATTTCTGTTTTTTTGCGTAATTTCTCAGCTACTAGCAGAGCATTTTCTGGGGATGTATTAGGTAGGATGACCACAAATTCTTCCCCGCCAAAGCGGGCTGCAATATCGTAGCTGCGCAGAGATTCGGATAGAAGATTGGCGAAGTTTTTGAGTATGCTATCCCCAAATAGATGACCATATTGATCATTTATCTTTTTAAAGTGATCGAGGTCAATCATTAGCAGCGAAAGAGGCTCCTTATTACGGTGAGCTTTAGCCAGTTCTTTAGTGGCCAGTTCATAAAGAGCCCAGCGATTATAAAGATTTGTTAAAGGGTCATGTGCAGCTATTTTTTGTAATTTACGGGATTTATTAACCATTATTTTAGCTTTTTTAATAGAGCTTTTGGCTAGTAATAGGGTTGATTGGACCTGCTCTTTTTTCAGAGGGCGGTAAAGAAAATTAGTAATGCCTGTACGAATAGCCTCTTCTGTTAAAGTAAGGTCTTTTTTACTCATTAAAAAGAGCACTGGAATAGTAGAAAATTTCTTAATAAGACGTAGTTGTTCGCAAAGCCGGATAGCAGGTGTAAATTTTGTTTTGGCATCAATAATGATAAGATTAATTCTTTTCTCAAAAAAAAGGAAAAAAGGCAATGCTTTGGAATTACTAATTAATATTTCGAAATCAGTAGATAAGATCTTATGAATGGAGGTCTTTGTCCTTGGGGAGTCTGTAATTAAGAGGAGTGCAGGAAGAGAGCTTTTTTTATTCATATCCCAAGTCTTCACCTTAGTTTCTTGTAGAATATCATAAAAGTCCTTATCATTGCTGCCATATTAAAATTATACACCTGAGGAGTTCTTAAGTGTCGTCCGTTAAGAAAAAGCGTAAATATAAGATTTCTAAACATAAACGTAAAAAACGCAGCCGTCGCGATAGACATAAAACTCGTTAGACTATTATTTTATGTGGGTCTATCCGCAAGTTTTTGATGTTATTGTCGTAGGGGGAGGCCATGCTGGTTGTGAGGCGGCTTTAGCATCGGCCCGCATGGGCCAACAGACCCTTTTACTCACAATGAACCTAGACACAATTGCAAAGATGAGTTGCAATCCCGCTGTCGGGGGTATCGGTAAGGGTCAGATGGTTAGGGAAATTGACGCCCTAGGTGGGGAGATGGGTAAGGTTATTGATGCAACCGGCATTCAATTTCGCATGCTTAATGAAGCTAGCGGCCCAGCTGTTCGAGCGCCTCGGGCTCAGGCTGATAAGATGGCTTATCAACTTGAGATGAAGAAACGGCTTGAAAACACACCGGGTCTTTTTATCAAACAAGCTACTATTGAATCCTTAATTGTGGAAGACGAGGCTATAAAAGGGGTTCGTACACAGGAAGGTATTGCCTATGAGGGGAAAGCTGTTGTTCTCTCTGCCGGCACATTCATGCAAGGTGTTATCCATATTGGACAGATTGCTTTTGGCGGTGGACGTTTAGGGGACAAGCCCTCTTCGGGTCTTTCTAAGAATCTAGAAAGTTATGGTATTAAAATAGGACGCCTTAAAACGGGAACGCCTCCGCGTATTAATAGCCGTTCGATTAATTATCAGCTATGTGAAGAGCAAAAAGGGGATACGGGCGTATTTTTTTCTTATGAAAATAAGGGTAGTCATCCAATGCCACAAGTCTCTTGTTGGATTACCTACACCTCTGCCCAGACCAAAGAGATTGTTGAAGCTAATATTCTTAAATCAGCCATGTATTCGGGTAATATTTCAGGGGTAGGTCCTCGTTATTGCCCTTCGATAGAGGATAAGTTTAAGCGCTTTGCTGATAAAGAAAGGCATCAGCTTTTTTTAGAGCCTGAGGGGCTTGGCACAAATGAAGTCTATGTCAATGGCATATCTTCTTCTCTCCCTTTTGATATACAGTATCAGATGATCCATAGCATTATAGGATTAGAGCAGGCAGAAATTATGAGGCCAGCCTATGCTATTGAGTATGACTATGTTCTTTCTGGTCAAATGGATTATTCCCTGGAAAGTCGTCATGTCGAAGGACTTTTCTTTGCAGGGCAGATCAATGGGACAACTGGTTATGAAGAGGCTGCTGGCCAAGGGCTTATAGCAGGTATTAATGCAGCTTTAAAAGGTCTTGGCAGACCCCCTATTATCCTAAAGCGCTCAGAGGCTTATCTAGGTGTTATGATCGATGATCTGGTAAACAAATCTCTTGATGAACCTTATAGGATGTTTACAAGTAGAGCTGAACACCGCCTCCTCTTAAGGCAAGATAATGCAGATATCCGACTCAGAAAATATGGATATGACCTTGGCCTTATCACAGACAAACAAATGGATAAGACACTTAATAAACAACAAGCTATCGCAAGTGAACAGAAAAGGCTCTCCCATATTTTTAAAACAGTTGGTGGAAAGAGTACTTCTTTAGCTCAACTGCTTTGCCGTCCAGAGGTCTCATGGCAGCAGCTTTTAAAAGAGTATCCTCAAGATATAGCTTCCTTTGGTCCGGAAATTGACAAACTAGTGGAGCTCGAAATTAAATATGCTGGTTATATAAAACGCCAAACATCTGAAATTAAAAGGCTTGAGTCTGAAGAGGGTCTGGTTATTCCAGAGGGTTTTGATTTTACTACTGTTGTGGGTCTCAGCACTGAATCGAGACAAAAGCTGACGAGTATACGTCCTAAAAAGCTCGGTCAGGCAGGGCGTATTGCAGGGGTTAACCCTTCGGATCTTTCCGTTTTAATGGTCGCTTTGAAATCCCGTTAGTAGTATCCTGCCACCTATGACAATAGAGAATTTAAGAGTAAAAGTAGCTCCGCATTCTAAAGAATCAGAGATGATGGTTCTAGGTTGTATGTTAACATCTGTTAATAGCTTAAATGTGGCTGCAGATGCACTTGATGAAAGTGATTTTTACTTTAATGAGCATAAGATTATCTTTCAAGTGCTTAAGAATGCCTACCGAGCAGATAAGCCAGCTGACATTCATATTGTTGCGGAAGAGTTAAAGCGGCAAGGTAAGCTGGGTGTTGTCGGTGGAGTCGCTTATGTTACAACACTTGCTCAATATGCAGGAACTTCTGCCTATATTGAAGAATACGTTTCCCTTGTAAGTAACAAGGCTATATTAAGGCGCATGATCCATGCTGCCCAGGTTGTAGAGAAAGCTGCATTAGAAGAGCCCGAAGATGTTCATAGCGCTCTTGACGATGCTCAAGCCTATTTTTTCACTATTAGCCAGACAGCTAGCTCAGCTGCTGGCCTTCATATCCGTGAGTTAATACTTGGTTCCAAGGCATCTGCTGAAAAACCTTTCTTAAAAGAGCTGCAAGAGAAGCAGGAGTTTTTTGCAATTAATGGAGCTGCGGCTGCGGGTATTACAGGCGTGGCTACTCATTTTGTTGATTTAGATAAGATGATTAACGGAATGAATAACAGTAACTTAATGATTCTTGCCGCGAGGCCTGCTATGGGGAAAACAGCACTTGCTTTAAATATTGCAGAAAACATCTGCTTTAAAAGTAAGATTCCTGTGGGCATATTCTCTCTGGAGATGAGTGCAAAGCAGTTATTACACCGCCTTATTTGTTCACAGGCCAACGTAGAGTCTGAAAAGGTTAAAACGGGCGCATTAACGGGTTTGGAGTTTCAGCGTATCGTAGAGGCTGTGGGTGAAATGCAGCAGCATACAATGATTATAGATGATCAGCCGGGCCTTAAAATTACTGACTTGCGCGCCCGCGCTCGAAGAATGAAAGAAAATTTTAATATTGGCTTCTTGGTTATAGACTACCTTCAGTTAATTTCAGGTTCTGGGCAAAATAGGGGTGCCGAAAACCGCCAGGTAGAAATCTCCGAAATTTCGCGCCTTCTCAAAAACCTTGCTCGAGAACTAGACATTCCTATTATTTGCCTCTCACAACTCTCACGTAAAGTAGAAGATCGTGCTGGGCATCGTCCTATGATGAGCGACCTTCGTGAATCGGGATGCCTTACAGGAGATACTCTTATTCAAGATGCTGACTCCGGCCGTCTATATCCCATCAAAGAACTTGCTGAGCGTGAAAATCAAATTCCTTTTAGGGTTAATGCCCTCGATAAAAATCTAAAGATCAGTCACCACAAGATGGTAAAAGTCTTTTATTCTGGACGAAAGAAAGTTTTCGAGCTTAAAACCCACACAGGCCGGGTTATCAAAGCTAGTAGTAATCATCCTTTCCTCAAACTAGAGGGATGGACTGCTCTGGAAGATCTAAAAGTCGGAGATAAGTTAGGAATCCCGCGTAAGATTGTTATTAGAGAGCCTCAAGCAATCGTGGAAGACTCAGAGTTGGTTCTGTTAGGGAATATTTTGGCAGAGGACTATTTATTACCTATACAGCCTCATTATTATACAAGTACTGATGAAGAGAATACTTCAAAGGGTCTTTGTGTTGTTCAAAAAGGGGATTGTGCGCATCCTTCTCTTGAAATTAAGCAGTCTGACGAATCGGATCTTTATTGGGATGAGATTCTATCCATTAGAGAACTTGGAGAAGAAGATGTTTATGATGCGACTGTTGAAGGGGTTCATAACTTTGTGGCTAATGATATTATTGTCCATAATAGCATTGAACAAGACAGTGACATCGTGATGTTCCTCCTGCGCAGAGAATACTATGATCCTCTAGACAAACCAGGGATGGCTGAACTTATTGTTGCTAAAAATCGTCATGGTGCCATTGGCAGTGTACACCTCACCTATCGTAAGGAAGTGGTGCAGTTTGGTAGCTATACAGCAACCAAAGCGGTTGCTCAGTTTAGGAGTCCTAATAACGAAGATGATCCTTTTAAGGATTTCTCTTAACAGAAACAGGCCATCTGTCCTATCATACTCTTTCCACGGAAAGATGGCTGAGTGGCCGAAGGCACGTCCCTGCTAAGGACGCGTACTCTGTGAAGGGTACCGAGAGTTCAAATCTCTCTCTTTCCGTATTTTTAAAGCGAATGTGAGATATTATTTTAGTAATTACTCCACAGGTTTTCTCACAACCCCTCGGCTAGATTGTTGGCCCAGGGTCTTCGGGGGATTTTAGAAAAAACTATCTGAGAGGGATCTCTCTGAAGAAGAGAAACCCAAAAATCAGGTTAGGAAAGCTTTTCTTTTTTGACAATTACTTACTTCATTAGTACCTTTGATTTTATGGGGGAAGGTATGTCGATTTTGGGGGCGCTTTTTATAGCAGCATGTGTCTATCTAGTGCTTTTCTCTCTTTATAATGGAATTGGGCCTATGCCAACTTCTCAAAGTGTAAAAAAAGCTCTTTTATCTAAGTTAATAGATCTCAAAAGCCCCATTATCGAGCTGGGTACTGGCTGGGGGACTCTTACGGTACTACTAGCTAAAAAATTTCCTGGGAAACAGATTATTGCTTATGAGAATTCCTGGATTCCCTATTTTTTTTCTAAAATACGCCTGCTCAAATATACACAGGTTACACTGCTATACAAAGATTTCTGGGAAGAAGATCTTTCAAATAGTGGTACTATCATTTGCTATCTCTATCCTAAAGCCATGGAGCGCTTAAAAATAAAATTCGAGAAAGAGCTCTCTCCAAGTACTTTGGTTGTTACACATACCTTCGCAATCCCCGGCTGGAGGCCTACGGAGACTTTACAGGCTGATGACCTTTACAGAACGCCGATTTACCATTATCGCGTAAATTAATCCCTAACTCCGCTTGAAGTTACGTAATAGCGCAACCAAGCTTCACAAGTAATTTTTTAGTTTTATCCGTGATTTCTGATAGGTGCCACTGATCATTGATTCTGATCTTTTT
>VFKH01000032.1 GCA_009885615.1 Parachlamydiales bacterium | reverse complement strand
TTCTTCAGGATTTTGCCCTGATTATTACTTGTGATTACGGTCATAATCGCCTCCTTTGGCGTTTAGTTTACCGCAAATCTGTGTCCAAGTCTATTGGTGGCAATATACTATCCCGTGACCTGTTAGAGGCTTGCTTGATCCGCAAATGGATCCCAGCGCTGCTAATACGTCTCTCAAACCAAAGCTTCCTGGATACGTCTAGCACTTTCTATATATGTATCCCTCTCTCCTAATTGCCAAGTTAAAAGGGCATATGGCAGATTTAAAGTAGGTAATTTAAAGAAAAAGTCATAAGGGTTACAAAGGAGAGCCACTCTCTTTTCATTTTGAGGAAAGCCTCTCCAAGCACCTAAAAACTTATATGCGATCATATTAAGAAAAATAGTGGGTATAATAAGCAGGATTTTTATTATCACAGTCAAAATATTTTTAACTATTATTGGCAAGCTATCTAAAAAATGCTCCCCAGCTATATTAAATTTGTTGGGGAGCCAGATGCTAAGTAAGGAACGATTAATAGAAATATTAATGCCTACTAATTTGCCATGGCTAGCCACGAAATGAGCACAGTTGTTTTGCCCCCAATTAAACGGTAATCCCTCCCTCCTTTCAATCTTTAACTGCTCCAAAAGAGCGAGCCCCTTATCTTCTAAAATAGTCCTAGGCGTTTTATGAATAGTTACTCTTGAGCCCATAAACTCATTACTATCTGGACAGCTAAGGTCTCCTCTAACGGTAGCAAATCCATAAGAAATACCCCCTTTTTCTATTTCCTCGGTGGACTGTAGTCCAAAGTTATATACTTTTCCATCTGGGCAGGTCAGCTCAAAATAAGCATGCATCTCTTTAAAAATAGGCTTTGCATAATTACGCACTGCATTACAGACAGTAAAAACATATTTTCCACTCGATTTTTCTTGGCGAATAGGTCTTATTTCATCACTATTTTGAGGTGTAAGACCGTTCTGTAAATAAGTATACTTTGCATTTATTCGCGGGTTAAACTCCCTCCACCTCGTTAAAGTGCCTTCTACCAGGAAAACAGGCTCCTGCTCTATAGCTTCTATCTTATGTCCATAATAAGATATGGGTTGATCAAAATGGTTAGTAAAAATGAAGGCTGCACACTCTTCATTAAAGGCCTCTTGAGGATATCCAGCCTCTTGCCATCTCTTATTTAGCAAGGACATGATGAACCCCTTTTAATAGGTTCACAGGAAATTTTTGAAATGCATCCCTAACTCTTTCTTGAAAGAGATTTATTTCAGCCTCTTTTTTTGAAAAAACTTCTCTTATAATGTTGCCCAAATCCTCGAATGGGTGGATCACCTTACCAAAACCCATTTCTTCAGATACCTTTACACTGAGCACTTCTCCTGAAATTCCAGGTGGGTCAAAAAGAGTATTTCTGCTAAGGGCCCATGCCTCTGCCACCGAATTGCCACCTGTTTTTGTAATATACAAATCACTTCGACGTAAAATATCTGCTATATTCTGAGTAAATCCAATTGGCTGGATTGTAATGGCGCTGCATTGCAAATTATCCTTAAAAACTTTCTGAATTTGAGTAATCATATCTTTATTATAACCGCAAAGAACTAAAATATGCATGGGTGGACATGAGGGTTTAACTAAACGGTGAAGATACTCTAAAATGGTCTTAGAGCCTTGAGCACCCATCATAAGAGTAACGATTTTCTTATCCGTTGGAAGCTGATAGTCCTTCAACACCTCATTTACTTCTTCGGGAGATTTCTCTTTACAAAACTCTGGTCTTAAAGGAAATCCTACAGCCGTCAATTGACCAGGACGTAAATTTATTTTCATCCAATCACTTCCATCCAAAAGAGACCATTGTGGGAAGGCCAGCGCGCATCTAAATCCGCTATCTTCAGGTGAGCTGATATCATGACCATAATAATTGCTTTTCATATCTCCAGGTGTGATGATATAAGGAATCCGCTTTAGACCTGCACTACGACTACCTGCACCATTAATTAAAGGGATATTAGAAAAAAGGATATCAGGCTTTTCTCTTTCTATTGTTTCAGTTATACCCTGTTCAATGAGCCCTGCATTCCTTGCAACATATCTTCTACCAAAACGAATAAGCATATTAACCATGAATCGATGATCATGTTTCAGTAAATAACTAAAAAAGTTTTCTGCATTATAAAACTTTGCAGCCTTTGTTTGGATATTCAATATTTTTGAAACAATAAGAATAGGATCAATACCCGAACAAGACCCTTCAAGGGGATTAATAATTTTAATTTCCCATTTATACCGCGAATCCGTTTCTAAAGCTTTTTTAGTAGCTTCTGCGATAGATATATGCCCGCCACCACCTGAACTAATAATAATAAGTGCTTTCTTGATGGGGGGTTCAGCCCTATTAGTTTCAGGGGACTCTTTTTGAGGGCACTCCTCTTGATCCTCTAAAGAGGCCTTGCTCAGAATATTAAATAGGAGCCTATCGAAACTATTCTCATATTCATAAGCCTCTTTAGAGGTAATTAAATGGCCTATATTTTGTTCATATAGCCAGTTCATAAAAAAAACTTTAAATTCCTCTAATTGAGGCCTTATGGACTTATTTGCATCTATATTTTGTAAAAAAGAAAGTGGTGCTAGCCAACGCTTAAATATCTCTTCAGGAAGCATGGTAATTAATACTTTAGCCATAATCCTTTTTGTCTCTTGATGGCCCTTTAGGTAGTTGTACAAAGAAAGACATTCTTCATCTACTTCTTCTTTAGAGGCATGAAAAGCTGCCAAGAAAACCATATAGCGAAGAACTACATCGCAATTACTCCATAAAGGCATCGCGAGCTTATTATAACATTCTGTACATTGATAAGAGGTCATAAGTCTTTTTTTAACCATCTCATCAGCGATACCTGCAATGCAATTTAGAAAAGCTGATTTATCTCCTTCTGCTCTGCGTAGCTGCCATAGTTGATCAGGATTTATTGCATCTAAGTTGCGTAAATAAAGAGAAAGCTTTCGACGTGTTTCGGCTTGTTTATTAGCTCCATGATTTTTAAAGATGCAGCATCCCCCTAGGCTTAAATCAATGCCTATGACAATCCCAGTAACTGACAAGGCCAATGAGGTAATAAAAAGAGGTGATAACAAAGGGCAAAGGATCAGGCCTATAGTAGATACAAAAACGGCTAATGCTGAGGCTATTACATAAATATGTTCTCGAATAAAGGCTAAAGTATTAACAGCTTTTGAAGGGTCCTGTAATCTGCTTGTTAGAATAGATCTTTTCTCAATAGGAGACAGAGTCGGACTATACCCGTTTATTAAGGCATTTATCATTTTTCTAATAGCTTCCAAAGGATCTTTCTCCGATAAGCCGGTATGCTGAGAGGTGGCAACTGTACCACCTGAAACATATCTACAGGAGTTTTCCCATTGACTTGAGAGAAGCAAGGGATCTAAACCTGGTACATAAGAAACAACCGCAACATCCAATGTCATATTATAATTCCATTTTAATACCCATATTGTAATATGAGCATATTATTTTATCAATTCATAGAATTTTTATTCTTTATAATTAATAGGACGTTTTATATAAAAGAATGCTTCCTCTGATTTATGTAAAAGGACTTTCCCTTTACAAAATGCTTAAGTGGCTTATTTTCATAGACTAATAGGCATGCCTATGCTTGTCATTATATTGAAAACCCTCCACTTAAATATAACTTCAATCCATGGGATTTTCCATTATCCGCTTTCCAAAAGATCCCTTTGTCAACTGCTTAATCCAATAAATGTGCGCTCGTTACAATAGAACGCCTGTGAGATCCTACCCATTTCTTTTATAATCTTTGGCCTGTTCATCACCTCTTAAGCCTTTTCTCGTTTATAATGGATCATCTCTTCTTATTCTGAAGGTAGAGGGTATGCCGATTGCCATCGCTAATAAAACAACAACGCCAGAATAAAAAGCCTTGCAAAGCCCTGAGTAGATTTCGGTAAACGGTTCTGACCAGAAGCCTGTATATTATGTCGTTTTTTTCCAGATATTTATGGAAAATTCCTTGCTGATTGACTAGCTGCGGGCTACCTGGTCAAGGCATCTTCAGAAAACGACAAAGTAATACAACCCTATTTGATCCCTACTTTATCCTACAGTGACTAGTTACGGATACGCTATTTTTTGACTGTAGAATCGCTTGTAAGACTTAATTTTTAATCTTTTACGAATCGTCTCAAGGAGGCTTTATACAGCAAAGCTTTTTTTCGTAGACGAATCAATCGTAAAAACGCCCTAGGAAAAGAAAATAAATCCTTAATCTTAAGGCCCTAATCCATGCTGATCCTTAGACTTCGTGCCCAGGTCCTTTTGATCAGATTGATTTGACATCAACCTAGTAAAGCCCTTTAGATTTATCTCCAACCCTAATAAGGCGATAAAGATGGTAAAGAGGAAAGAAGACAAAGCGTTGATAGATCTTACATAAGTCAGTGAGGGCTGCCACGAACAATGGATGCTCCCAAGATCTCAACTCTAGCCGTCGTTGTAGGAGTTTGTAGAGCCGCTTGTTCAGCAACAGATACAAGACGTTTAGAAGAAATAAGCTCTCCACTCGTCGGGTCGAGTTTCCAATGGCTGGCTCTTTTGTTGCGCGACTGTTTTTTCTCTTTGTCCCAGAATGATACGGATTCGTACACATAGGTAAAACCCGTAGCTTTGTTCACATAGTTGAGGCGACATGACATTTAGTGAGCTCCTCTTTTAAATATAAGGTATAATTATACCTATGAAAAGAGAAGTCGCTAATATTGTTCAACATACTTTGATTTAATGGGTTGTAAAATCCCTCAAGCTCCAAGGTATAATTTTTACAGGAATTCAGGCTACACCTCCTAGAGGGAAAAGGTGCATGATGATACGGAATTTACTTCTAACTCTCTTTTGGCTTAAGTCCCCTGAATAATCGATAGAATGGCTATATATCAAACCAGGGAACCTTCAAGATAAGGGACCTACAGAGATCTTTAATGGAAAATTAAGAGATGACTATTTGAATAAGAACCTGTTTCCGACCTGAAAAAAACTCAGAAGACCCTGGAAAATTGGCAAATTGATTATACTTAAGACCCTATAGGGTCTTGGTGGTTTAAGCCCAGTTGAGGCTTTTATAAAGCATCCAAATACCCAAGAATGACTTTAACTACCCAAAAGAAGGTATGTAGGCATGAGTTTATCTAATATACAGAGGCTAATGAACTCCCTCTCATTACCACCCCCTAAGCTTCCTCTTGCAAAGAAGGTTCTCTATAGCTCCGCTGCACTTATAATCACAGGCATTGCTTTGAGCGCATTAAGTGCTCTTTCCCCATATCTTTTATTTGTAGGAACGACCCTGGCTGCCAGCTCTTTCATTAGTTTTTTTATTTCTTTAACTATTATCTTAAAAAAAGAGACCTCAGAGGATACAAAAAAACTATATAACAAATTAAATGAGCAGATTCTTATTTTTACTAAAAAGACAGAAGACTTGGATGAGAAAACTTTAGCCTCTTCCTATAACGCTTTTCGAGAATTTCTTTCTAAGCATTTACCCTATGATTTTCCATCTCACCAAGCGCAAAAAATCCAAGTAGCTCGTTTTACTCAAAGCTGGCGCCGAGTTAATGATGCCTTTGAGAAACATCTTCAACAAGGGCCTATTCATCTAACATGCGGCTGTCATATAGCAAAAGAAGGATCTACCCTACCGCTCATGAATAACCATCTCATTGATGGAGTGGTTCGCTACACAAAACCTGAAAATGACGCTTACGAACCCAGATATAAAAAAACTCTGTTACTTTTCACTACTAAAGCTGGCGGGGGAAATGTTACTGTCAGCAAAGGCATTATTGAGGCTCTTAAACACTCTCACCATATCGACATAGCACCGACGCATTCCGCCTTTGAAGAATCTTTCTATAACGACTTTCTTATACGTGGCGAACATTGGGTTCTCCTAAAGTTCTTAATGCGCCTATTTCAACATACAGACGATTCTATTACTTTTAAATTTTCCTCCCAAGTGATTGATCAGATCGACTTAAGTAATCCAGATCTGCTTATGACCGTTTCTCCTCATATTACTCGAGCTCTTTATATTGAAGGCTGCTTAAAAAGAAAACTTCCTTTATTTACCATTGCTACAGACTTTGATGGGCAAGATTTTGTGCATTTTCTACCCAAATATCCAGACCTTGTATATATGGGCATACCTCACGGGGCTCAGAGTATTAGAGATTCTCTGCAAGGAAAGATTTCAGAAGAAAATATACAGGTTGTTGGCTATCCCGTTCCAGCTGCTTTTAAAGAGAAATGCGATCCCCTAGAGATCCGTCATAACATGAATAAATTTTTAAACCTTGATCTAATAATCTACGGCAATCTTTCTGTTTTAGATGATACAGCGCCCATCACAGCTATTATGATGGGAAGCCTTGGCTCTGGCAAAGCTATTGAAAACTATACCGATGCCTTCCTAAAAACGGGTAAGACAAGCCCTCTTTTCGTCTGCTGCGGAAGCAATCAGCTGCTTTATAAGAAATTATATAGAAAATATAAAAACTACCCCTATATTCGCATTCTTCCACGCCTTTCTGCCAATGCTGTTGCTAAGCTCTACTCTATTTTAAAAATTTTATTTACAAAACCAGGCGGCGCGACTATTGTCGAAGCAATAACTAAAAATGTACCTCTTCTTATTGATGATACAAGCAAAGAAAAAAACGAAGCTCTGTACTGGGAGGGCTCTAACGTCCGCTTTATAGAACAACAAGATCTTGGAAAAATTCTAAGAGATCCTAAAGACTTCGGCTCTCTTTTAGAAAATATGCTTACTGAGGATCGAAAGTTCTCTTTTAGCTTAGAGGACTTTAAATCGAAAATTATGGAGCTGCTGGCCTTACACAAAGACTCTTAAGGTTAAAGGCTCCGGCCATTAACATCTCTTGCATTAAGCGCGCAGGGGGGGATTGGGCAACGCATCTATGAGGCCGTGATAAGAGCCTGTCTTTATCAGCAAGCTAAGGAATTAAGTACAAGTGTGCGATTTAAAATTGTACGCTGGAAAATTATGATTTTGCTAGGCTCTTATACGTATAAGAACTGTCTTAATACCCATCAATATACTCTCTTTAACTATTAGCTCTAGTGGACCTATTTTAAGGGATTCCCCTTGCTCAGGATGGTGCCCAAGCATTTTTATAAGGAGCTCCGCGAGTGTTTTACAGGTCGTTTCGTTAATAAGAGAGCCAAATTCTTTATTAAAATCAGCAATTGTAAGATTACCAGAAACGCTTCTTTCTACAAAACGCTCTTCACGATCAGGCTTTTTCTGATTTTTTTCATCGAATATTTTTTTAATTAAGTCATCGAGGGTAAGAAGTCCTACGGATTGTCCATTTTCACCAAGAACAATGGCAGCCGCTTTATTATTGGTACGAAATTGGTTAAGAATATCAATAAGAGGTGTATTTCCAGCAATATACCAGGGTGATTTACAAAAATCCTTAGCTCGTTTTTGGGCAGCAGCTCTTAGTAAGCTTTTAGGCGTTACAATAGCAATAACATTATGACGGTAACGATGATAGAGGGGGATTGTTGTATGTTCTTCTTTTAACATAATTGTGCGAACATTCTCAACTGTTGCATTGGAGGAGATCATCCTTAGTTCCTGAAGAGGCACCATAACGTCAAGAGCTTTTTTTGATTTTAGCCCAAATATATTTCTTACAATCACATTAAATTCGGCACTCTCCTCCAAGGGCTCATCTTGGTCCTCAAGTGCTTTTTGTAATTCGTCCCGGCTTAGTAGCGCGGCATGATGAATAGCTTCCGCTTTAAAAACTTTATTAATAATTTTTACAACAAAACCAAAAATAAAAATTATAGGATACAGGAGTACTGAAACTCCATAAATGAGAGGGGCTTCGGCTAAGGCAATTGTTTCGGCATAGCGGCGTGCGGCAAAAAGCGGAGCCAATTCGGCAATAATTACAACGAGAAAAAACTGAGTTATCGGGGCTAGATCAGGGTTTAAATCAGCCGCCTCGTACATCTTCCTGGAGCACTCAGAACCTACTTGTAGAGCAATATTAACTCCTAAAAGGGCTGTGCCAAAAAGTGTTGTAGGTTTACTAATAAGCTTATAAATAAGACGGGCTCTCCAGCTGCCAAGGGAGAGATAGTATTGTAAACGAAGCCGGCTTAATGAAATGATAGCCATCTCTCCCATAGCAAAGAAGGCTTCTAAAAAAATACAAACTAAAGTGAGGCCGAACCACATTAAAGCTGTCATAATCTTTTTACATAAATACGTTTAATACGTTGGGGCTCTGAGGCGAGAATCTGGAATAAGAATCCCTCTTTTACAATCTGTTGCCCTACCTTAGGAATATCGCCAAATTGTTCTATAAGAAAACCTCCTAAAGTTTTCATAGAACTTTTGAGTGTATAATGGAATATATCTTTGAAAGTAGAGAGCTCTAATTTGCTGCTAGCAATAATAATTTTAGGCCCTCCCATTGTATAAAGGCTTTTCTTATTACGTAGATCTTGAATATCACCTACAATAGCTTCCACAAGATCTTCATAAGCAATAAGACCAGCAATACCCCCATACTCATCAACAACCATAGCCAGGCTTTCTTTTTTACGTTGAAACTGGCGCATAAGGCTACGGGCCTTCATAGTTTCTGGCACGAAAAAGGCATTGGCTAGAAATGGTTTAAGGTCTTCCGGTTTATTAATTTGATCTTGGTAGAGAAAAAACTGCCGAGCGGTAATAACACCATGCAAGTCATTGAGGTCTTTCCCGCAAACAGGTATTTGCGAACAGTCCTCTTCAATAAAGAGATATAACAGCTTTGTAAGAGGCTCTTCTAAAGAGTAATATATCACATCTTCACGTGGCCACATATGCTCTTTAACACTGGCATCTTGAAGGGTAAGATATCCATCTATTAACTCAGCTTCCTCACTTGTAAGAAGGCTGCTAACTGCTTGGCTTTTAAGTAAATGATGAAGTTCTGCACGTGAAATGTCAGCTGGTTTTTTTAGAAAGAAAAAAATAAAGCGCGAGACATAACTTGTAATAATTGTAAGGACATAACGAACTGGCTTAATAAGGCGTGTAATTAAAGAAATAGCTGGAGCTACTACATAAGCTATTTTTTTATTGTGTGCAAAGCCAATGGACTTAGGTATAACCTCACCCATAAAAAGAGTGATAAGTAAAGGAAGGCCCACCCTTAAAGCCCAGGAGGCAGCCGGGCCAAAATAACTAGAGAAAACGTTTTGTATGAGCAAATTAATAAAGATATCCAGCATGAAAAGAGTAACTAGTAGCTCCCTTGGCCTTAAAACAAGGGCTGCTACAAGCTTTTTACGAGGTTCATGAGAGGTCTTCCATGTATTTACTTCCATTCCAGAAAGAGAAAGGAGCGCTGTTTGAGACGATGAAACGAATGCAGAAGAGACTACTAAAAATGCTATAATTAAACCGATGACGATCATCAATGATCCACAAAAATAACTTTCTTATATCCTTGAGGAACCAGACCCAGGACATTCATAAGTGTTTGCTCGATCCATTCAGGGTCATTTTGGCTGGCGATAATTTCCTCTAACTCCCTCCTGGATTTTAGAGCTACAGCCTTGCGCTTAATTAAATCTTTTTGTTCAGTAATCAATTTTTCTTTTTCGCAGTTTCCTTTATTAAGGCCCCTTTCAAAAAAGATTAGGGCCATGAAAACATATATCGTAAGCCATAGATATGAATTGCCTAGAATTCTCATTTAGTAAGCAATGGCATCATCACAACTTCTGTACCTGGAAAAAACTTGCGTAGAACTTTAACGGCATCCAAACCGTGCTCCGCCATTTTACAGGCTGTATAAAGACAAAGTCCCGTACCTGGACCTTTACCATAACCTGTAAAGGTAATAATATCTTGATCATTACTAATGGCAAAATCACTACTTTGTAATTTCTCAGCGCCCAGAAGCGTTTGTAAAGAAGTGAAATCCATTTCTCTATTGCCACTGCTACTTTGCAAGCGCACAGCATATACCTTGCCAGAAGAATTGTCTGTGTATGCTGTTAATCCGCTTATTTGTGTAGCACCGACCATTTTTGCCAAATCGGCTTTCCTTACCATATAAGTCCATGAAACATTATCGCGATCGCTTGCAGCAAGTGCACTTTCTACAGCCCCTGAAGGTCCACTTGTTTCCTTACGGAATATAGACTTAGCACTAGCCGATCTTCCAGCACAGTGGGCTGTCCATGTAGCCACAAAAAGACCTTTATAGCTACTTTTTTCAGGCTGACGCATTACTAAATAGCGGGTGGCATTTACGGCACGATCAACGCCTTTTTTCTTTAAACCACTGAGGCCACTATAAGAAACCGCTTCTGCATCATACTGATAAAAAGCATTATTATAACGCTCTGTCTGATAATAAGCTGTGGTGCGTGCGGCAATAGCTAAAGCTGCCAGAGCTTCATCCGAAAGATTTTCTTTATATTGAGCAGCAAGAGTTTCTTTTAAGAAATCTTCGACATTGACTTGATTGACTATATTAATCTTATTACCTACACCATAGATATATACAATACCTTTATAGCATACCCCATCCACCCAGGTGGTTGTAGCTCCATTTGTAGGCACAATAGCAATCTGAAAAGTTCCTGGGAATTCTTCGCCCCATTTAAGACCATCTGAATTTACAGAGACTGGATAACATTTACCAAACGTTCCAGTAGAAAAAAGTGTGTATTCATTTGGGTCATAAATTTTATATGGACCCTTAACTTCTACTACCGTTTCAAAAAGATCTTTAGCAATCAGAACCTTCACCTGAGGTGCTTTGGGATGAAGTATTTCAAAGCCCTGATTAGGAAGCTTATGCTGTGCCTTCGCTGTGACTACAGTGCTCATACAGGCCATCATAATAATCAGTCCTAGTTTCAAATACATAAAATTTACCTCTCTGTTTTACCTAAATGTTCTACCGCAAGATCCGTTGCTACACGGCCCCTAGGCGTTCTCTTTATAAGTCCTTGCATTATAAGAAAGGGCTCATGTACTTCTTCTAAAGTATGGGGTTCCTCTCCTAAAGCTAGTGCCAATGTATTTAAACCCACTGGTCCTCTGGCATAATGCTCTATTAATACACGGAGTAATCTAATATCCATCTCTTCTAGCCCTATTTCATCAATAGCCAGCATATTTAAAGCATCCATGGCTATACTTTTAGATATAACTTCTTTCCTAGAAAAATGGACTTCTGCATAATCACGTACCCACTTGAGTAAATTATTAGCTACCCTTGGAGTTCCCCGTGATCTTTCTGCAATAATACTTGCTCCATCAAAACTTAACTGCATATTAAGAATATTAGCAGTTCTTTGTACAATAGTTTGTAAAGAAACAGCATTATAATAATTAAGACGTAGTGTCGAACCAAAGCGCGATCGCATAGGACCGCTTAAAAGACCCGATCTTGTTGTGGCGGCAATAAGTGTAAATCGATTCAGTTTTACCTGGACAGAGCGCGCCGCTGGTCCGCTATCAATAATCAAATCTAAAGAGAAGTCTTCCATCGCTGGATAAAGGTATTCTTCTACTGTTTTACTAAGGCGGTGAATTTCATCAATAAAGAGTACATCTCCCTCTTTCAAGCTTGTCAAAATACCAGCTAAATCCCCTGCTTTCTCTAAGACAGGCCCAGAAGTCACAACAATATTAGCCCCTACACTGCGGGCACAGAGATGCGCTAATGTTGTTTTTCCAAGTCCCGGGGGACCTGAAAGGAGGATATGCGGTAAAGATTCTTGCCTCGCTATTGCTGCACCAATAAGTACATGCAAGCGGTTAATAAGATCCTCTTGCCCCACAAAATCCCCTAAATGGCTTGGTCTAAGTGGGATTTCAAAGGGTAAATCTTCCTTTGCAAGTGATGATTCCAGAAAAGGTATTACGGCCTTCATACCCTACCTTCTTAGCATAGAGTTGCTTTCTAAAGCTATAGATATCTCTTTGCTAAGAATTATTTTTGATCGATAAAACCCCAAAGTAATCTCTAATTATAGACATTAAAAGCGCTAAGAAGTGCTTAGTGAAGAAAGAATAATTCAAAGGGTAAGCTTTTAAATCGTTGTTTTTTAAAGGGCTTTAAGCTACATTTATTTCCGACAATCCTTAGGAGCAGAGTCTACTGAATCAGGTCAGGATCGGAAGATAGCAGCCTTAAGGCCGGATCTTTTGCGTCCTAAGTGGTTGTCCTTGTATTAGGAGAGAATACTTATAAATCCTATCGGGCGCATGCCTCAATCTTCTGGTGCCTTTGCCGTTTCCCGTCTTAGAGGACTTAGAACAGTGCCCTCTAGACTGTTTCAATGTCTGCGGGAAGCTTGCCCATCGCCGACTCTCTTAGGGAACCGCATTTTCCAGTACAGCCCAAGCACTCAGGTCCAGGTATCTCTTAAAACAGCAGGATCCAAATTACAAAGCATTACAGACCCTAGTAAATTAAGTGCGATTTATACAAATTTAGGTCTTGAGCCCCCCTACCTTGGACCCTTATCTCCTGGAGAGGTTCGGGAAGAAACTATCCCCTTAAAAGAGGCTATCTTAAGGAAAGAGGGCGCTTTAATAGCTCGCTTAAATGTAACGCTCAAGGACCTCGTTAGCCTTTATACGGTTAATCGTATTGCTGGCTTTAAAAAACTATCCTTAGAGGAACTTAAGCCCTTTCTTCTATCTGAAAATCCATCAAGGGCTTATCTAAGTACTTTATGTTGGTGGCGAAAGGCCCTATCATTCTTGCTTCTTTATCTCTTTATCTTACCTTCTACTAGACTTATATTCTATGGCTCAAGCCAATCCAAGGGTGCCTCACAAAATATTTGTGATGCTCTTATAAATCTCGCTACCGACGGAAAAAAATGGCGAGCATGTGTTAACAATCTTTTTAGCGTTACGGGAGATGCGATTTTTGAATATGCGGCTATATCTCGGCGTTACAATGTGGAGACAGCCAGTGGGAAAACCTTCGAAGTTTTTCGTCAAGAAGAGCTTGAAAAAAGGCTTCTAGAGCACGGTTATGACTCCGCTGAGATACACCGGAAATTCAATGGTTGGTTAATCAAAACACTTAATATTCGATGTGACATACCTCTTTTGGGTCCTATTATTGACACTCTAATTAAGAGCTGTCTTGCTAGCAGTCTAGGAAAAGAGAGTTTTCCTGGGCAGCTTTTATCCCTAATCAAAGATTCAGGACAATATTCTGCGAACCCAGCTGTCTATCAGTTACTTAACTACATTAGTTATTTAATTAATCAGGGCCGTGAACTACTAAAAACTAGATATGAGGAAGATAACTCTGAGCCTGAAATTGATATGCAAGACGTGATCAATTTCACTCCACATGAACAACAATTACATTTAAGAGCTCTTGAAAATCTAGAGGAGCTGCCTTACGCAATGGCCTTGAGCCTCCAACAAGTAAACTTACTTAATACAAACCACCATCAAAAATTAGATGAAAGCCAAAAAGCCTGTTGGCCTCACGTAAAAAGTACTATTGCTACTGTGGCAGAAGATGGGGCTGTTCTTCTTTTAAGACTTTTTACAGATGCCACAGATTTCGCTCACATGCGGATAGCTATTTTAGAAAAGATACTTTCTTTTCTACACCATCAAAGTCTGGAAATCAGTCCAGAGGCTTTTACAGAAGTACATAAACGTGTTAGTAGTAATGCTTTAGAAACAATTAGCCTCGCATTAGAACATGAATTTTCTGATCGGAGAATAAATGAACGGTATCTACTCCCCTATAAATACGCCACTAAATTAGTAGTGCAAATGCAACTCGAGACATCAGAAGCCCTCGATGCTCTTTCTGCAAACCTCCATCTTGCGTATTCCCTTTCTCCAGATTGGCAAAATCACGTAAGTGATTCTTTTCAACTCACCATTCGAATTGCTTCTATGCTTAATACGCGCCTGCGTTATTTAGAACAAGTTCCTAAGTCAGAACCATTTAATAAACCCTTCTTTGACAAGCTCGCCGACCATTTACTCTCACATGCGGTTTTAGTAGAAAAGGTATTAGCGGCTATAAAACTTCTTACAGAAACAGCGCTTCCTCATACAAGGCCCTTGTTGATTACCCTTTCTAATATCGAAGATCTCTTAAATACACCCCTTTCTGATAGTCCTCTCTCACTTCCCTTTGGGAAGCGCTCTAAAAAATATCTTCTATCTTTAGAGCAAGGACTGGAAAAACTAAATTCTTCAGTACTTCTAAATCAAATAAGAAGTTTTATTGAGGGTATAGAACTTTCTCAGTCTAATATTAGAGATGCATCTTCTCAAACAGATAAACTCCAATTAGCAATTGCATCATTAAATGAGTGTCGTGCATTAATCTCTATAATTTCTTCGAGTGGAACTGATGCTATTTATCAAGAGCTACTCGCACTAAGCAATGAACCTCTTATAGAAGCAATCGAGGGATATCTTCAGAAAAATGCTATACCTTATGACTCTTCTGTTACTTCTTTATTAAAAATGCTTCAGGAAAACCCCAGTAAAAACTTTTCTTCTAACATAAACGAGTGCATTAAAAATTTAAGAGGACAGCGATTAAAGAATGAGCGCCTGCTTAAACCTAAACAAATTGAATTGGTATCCCATTTAACCGGTTTAGAGATTGCAGATAGTGATAACTATCACTCTCTTCAAGAAACTCTTGAAATAACTCTTGCCCTACATGAAGCTAGAGTTGCTCAAGAAACCGCAGCCATTCAAAGCTCCCGTGCAAGGCTTCTTGATTCCTATAGAGATTTGCATACGGCTCTGAATGCCCATCTAATTAGGAGCCAAGAATCTTTAACTACAACTTGTGACGAATTAAAGCGCGACTCTTTTCTACTTAAGCAAAATATGAACCAGATTATAGCCCCCTCCCCTCCTCGAAGGGTGGAAGTCTCCACCCTCCCTTTTATAGGTTATATACCTAAAGTATCCAATCTAAGCCGAGCTTCTATTGCAACATCTGTTTCGAATGTTGCAGAAACACAAGTCAATCTCGTTCTTGACTTCCTTAGCCGTACAGATGTATTAGCCTACCTTATTTCCAGCGGTATGAGATGTAATTCCTTTTCTTAAAATTAAGAATACGAGTATAATTAATTTTATAAACTAATTAAGGTAATCTATGAGCAATCCTATCGACAGCTCTAATCTTCCAGCGAATTCATTGCAGAACCTAGAACCCCAGCCGACAGCCGGATGGCTACGCAGGGGGCTGGGGAGCATTAGAAGTTTACCACATCAAGCAGGCGGAGCCGTCTTTCAACTGGCCTCCCGTGTTACAAGAGCCTCATTAGGAGCGATTTCAAGTGCTGCAAGCGCCTCATTAGGAGCGATTTCAAGTGCTGGAAGCGCCTCATTATCAGTAATTTCCAGTACTGCAGGAGCCGTACTTGCACCCGTTGGAAATATGGCTTTAGGCCCATTATTGACAACTGTGCAATACTTAAAAGTTAACTCGCCTCCGGGAACCACAACGCCTTTGAGAAAGGTGATGGCTATTGGTGTTGCTTGTCTAAGAGCTCCATCCAACAGCCAACTGTTTGCTTTAGGGGTCCCGGTTCAAGGACCTTCAAGGCCCCGCCCAAATCCTGCAAATTTAGACAGTAACGCTCTTCTAGGGTCATACAATGATACTCAAAGGTTGCTTGTTGAGGCTCTTAACAAATTAGGGCTAAGAGAAACCGGCTTCCAAGAACCGGCCGTACCCCCCCATACCCTGGAGCAATCAGGTGAATCAGCCCCCGTTCAAGCCAATAGTGAATCCTATACTACCTTAGCACAGAGAATCAAGGACATGACAGCCCTTAAGCTCTTAGACAGTCGCCTAGATATCGAAGGGATTAAAAGGCTCACCCTAAAACAAAATCCCCTTGAGTTCTACTTTTCTACTTTAAATCTTTTCCCCTGGCTCAGAGCAAAAATTTTCTATTTTTTTATGAAACCCATTCTGAATAATATTTTTGATCTGAAAACAGTCAATAACCCGGGTTTGATACTTCAATTAATATCTCTTTTACGGACAAGCCTTCGGGACAGCTTCTATCATCAAGGAGTTATAGCCTTTTTTCTCGGTGATCTCATGAAGATCACGAAGGATTCCTCTACCTCTCTTGAAATGAATGCGGATGACTTAAATAACCGTCTTGTCTCTTGGTTAGAGAAAAATATTTCTATTAAAACTGGCTGGCCTTTTATCGGCTCTTTCGTAGATAGGATTATTAACCGCGAAATTTTTCAAGCAGTTAGAACCCATAATATTCCAGCTATACTTCGAGACACCCTTAACTTGACTAGGACTCCTTTAAATACCATAGACCCTTTAAAGATTGCTATTCTACGGTGGATACAGCAGCAAACCGCTCAATCTCTAGAAAGTCTTAAGGCCTCCTATGGAGAACAGCTTAACGCATCTCTAGCAGGGCAAGAATCTTCTAATGATCCTTCTCTGAGCCCTCTAGAAATATCAGCTATAGAGCCTCCCTTGGAGTTGAGAGGAGTTGATGGCAAGGTGCTTAATCTGAAGTCTATAATTACGGCATTTACACAGTCTAACGCCCAAAGTGCGGTTTCAGAGCGCTCAGCGGAGGTGAATCCTAAACGTTTTCGTCTTCATTTTGCCGCAGGACTCGCCTCGCCCGTGGAGAAAGAGCAATACCAAGCGTTACTTGCGTATGAAACAGAGCTGAATAGCTTTCTACAAGCCGTAAAAGCAGATACTCAACGGGATAGTCGGGGTAACCTTGAGGAAGTGCTTATAGGTGACAGGATTGAAGCTGAGGCAGATCAAGTCTTAGAGGATATTCTCAACAATGGATTGAAAGCTATTGTTAGTGGGCTCTCTCAAGAGGCTACCAGGGAGCATATTTTACAAAAAGCTTTTAACCTTGTAGATACGCTTATAACAGCTCCTTTGGTTACTCCTGCTGCCTTACAGCGCGAGTTCACTCAAATAACTAATACTCTCGCATCGGAGGTAAAGGAGATAATTTCTGAAACCCTGAAATTTCAATTCCATCCCTCCACTCAAAAAAGGATCCATGAGGCCCCCAATCGTTATGCCGTGGCCTGCATAGCAAGACTTAAACAAAAAATCGAAACAACTACCCAAGCAATCATTAGATCCCTTGATTTATCGGGCGCAGCAATAAGCCTTTCCACCTCCGAAGGTATCCATGCTTATCAGGAGATTCTCTTGGGGGCTGAAAATCTTTTTTCGGAGCTCCTTCGTACTTATCAAGAAAATTTAACTATAATTTATGACGAAAATGCAGGAGCTTTTACCGAAGATGAAAAAAGGGGATTAATGGCGTTTATATCCAGTAGGGTCAGCTCCATAAGTACTTTAACAGATCTACTCTCTACCTTAAGATCGAAAACTTTACCCTCAATAGATACACTGATCAAGAATCGGGTGGCGCTGCAAGGGAATGTATTACCAAGCAATCCTCAAAATCTTTTTCAAGGAGAGGCTATTAGTCATTTCCAGGAACTCTCACAAGCTTTGTTACCCCTTGAAAAGGAGTTGCTTAAAGAAGAGACTCTTCTCTCTAGCCTTCGTCAAAGACCAGCAGCCGCAGGCGATGCTGCTACCCCTCTTACGATTCAATCGTGCCAAACTCGTTGTGAGGAGCTGGAAGCTCAGATCTCCACCGCTAAAGAGCCTCTGCAAGCTCTGATCCAGAGTGAATGTGAGAAGCAAGCTCTTTTAATAGATCAAGGTGTTTCCCAAGTCACCCCCCTGATCCAGAACGCCTTAGCTCAGTTATTAGAAAGTATCAGGCCCCAGCAGCTTCAGCTCCTTCACAAAGAGCTCATAGTAGCCGTTGAAACACTTCCCGAGCTGCTGCATGACCGTCTCATGCCTCTTCTCAACAGCTACCTCTCTTTCCTAGGAAAGGGGACCCAAGAATTTCTTAAAAACCCCCTTAATCTACGTTATTTAGCAACCGCCCAGCTCGAGCGATTACGAGAAAATCTTCCAAAGTCTTAAATTATAATCTGTTATAGAATTAATGCCTTTGTGATAGTTGAATATTTTATAAAAGTTCCTATTTCAGTTGGGATACCGATATCTTTATAAGCAAGGCCTTAAAAAAGACTCTATAAGTGGTAAGTCATATTTCGCATATCACTTTGTTGGATCCGTGCGTAGCGATAAGGGGCAGCGACAATCAACCCTGGCTTTATAGGGTCTCTTAAATCGATCTTCCCGAAGGTGAGGACCAACTTCTTACTCAACGAATTGAAGATATTATTACAAAGCAACACTCTTTATCGAGAAATTCTACAGCAATTAAAAGGGATTTTCCTAGACCTGCGGACAAGATCCGGCTAAGGGCCCTTTCTATTGATTAATAATAAAAGCATGGACGGCCTTAAAAAGAGAATCAGGATCAATGTCTTTCATACAAGCACCTGTGGAACAGGATCTTAATATTTTACAACGCTTCTCAAAGGAGTTATCGTAAGGGCACCGCCCCTGATAAAACTTTCCTGGAGCATATTTAAGACCTGAAGATGCACCAAAGAAGGAAAAGGTAGGTACCCCTATAAGACCCGCTAGATGCAAGGGTAGTGAATCAACAGAGAGGACGGCATCACTTTCTTTCATTATTGATTGTAAAAGAGGTAGTGGCGCTAAGTGAAGAGTCTTACCTCTTTTAACAGCTTGTAGTAGAAGAGCGGCATACTCTTTTTCTCGAGCAGATCCCGAGGTAAAAAGCCATTCTATTTCTAGGGAAAGGTCAAGTTTTTGAACAAGCCCTTGAAGGGTTTCAAAACGCAGCTCTTTATTAACCCACTGCGATCCAGCCGCCAGGACAATTTTTTTACACCCCTCCCTAGTTTTTTTTGGGGAAACAGGTAAAATAAAGGGCACTCCATCGGCGAAGTATTTTTGCACCAGCTCCATGTAAATAGCGCGTATATTTTGCCCCTTCTCTGGATTAAAATGAAAATGGCAAGCAAAAAGTGCGGGCCATTCCGTAATAGACTCTCGACCAAAGCCAACTTTTTCATTTGCTCTTAAAAAAGCCATTACCAATGCTGACTTACAGTTACCCTGTAGATCAAAGGCAACATCAAATGCAGATGCTCTTATCTGAGAAATTATTTTTTTGAGTCCGCCTATTGAAGCTCTCTTTTTTTTCCATGAATAGATAGGAAGCGCAATAACTTCATCAACAAATATAGAATCATCTATAAGAGCCCTTAACTCAGCATCAACAAACCAGGTTACTCTATGACCCAGGCTTTTCAGATAGACTGCTACAGGTAACGCCTGGGCAATATCACCCAGTGATGAAAGCTTAACAACAGCTACATGCATGCTTTAAAGTCCTCTGGCAGTGGCGCCTGTATAAGGTGACCTAAAATACGTACAAAAGCTGCGTGCAGCATAATGCGAGGTGGATGATATTTACACTTAAAGCGTGTGCCATAATGATAATCCCCTAGAATAGGATGCCCGATACTGTGCATATGCACACGGATTTGATGAGTGCGCCCAGTTATTGGTCTACATAGGACAAGGGTCTTATCCTTATAGCGTTTTTTGACAGTATAGTGAGTCTCGGAAAAAAGGCCATCCGAGGATATACCCATGACGAGCTGACCTGCAAAGCGCTTAAGCGGCGCCAGGGAGTTTTTAATGACGCCCTCCTCTTCTTTCATCACACCATCAACTAAAGCTACATAACCCTTGCCGACCTTCCGATCTTTAAAGAGCCTTAAAATTGGCTTAGGATCTTTTTTGGCAAAGAGAAGTACTCCACTTGTCTCTTTATCTAATCGATGCAAAAGCTTTAGACGCCCATACTGCGCAGCGACCTCTAAAGAGCTCATAAAAGGCGGCTTATCGTAGGCTACTATCTCACTATTTTGAAAAAGAAGGCGAGGTTTGCCAGTTGGCATTTCAGGTTTGAAAAGGAAATTAACTTGATCTCCTATCTCTAAATGACGTGAAGAAAACCGTTCCTTTTCTCCGTTAACGGTACATAGGCCTCTTTGTAATAAACTCTTGATATGTTTATAAGAGGCCTCACAAAGACTTTTTAGAAGAGTATTGAGCCTAATGGCCTTAACTGTTTTATGTGAGAGTAGGACTGTCAATAGCCACACCCATAGCATTTATACCATTATCTACGTAGAGAATTGCACCTGTGACTGCTGAACTCATTGGCGAGACTAGAAATAGCGCAGACCTACCCACCTCTTCAGCCTGCAGAGTTTTTTGCAACGGTGCATTAGCATAACCATATTCGATCATCTTGTCGATAAAACCAATAGCACGTGCAGCACGGCTACCTAGAGCACCCGCTGATATGGCATTAACGCGAATATTCCATTTACGTCCGGCCTCAAAAGCCAGTGTGCGCACATCACTTTCTAGTGCTGCCTTAGCTGAACTCATGCCTCCACCATACCCAGGAACTGCCTTTTCAGAAGCCATATAGGTCAAAGTCATAACGGACGAGCCAGGGTTCAAGAAGGGGCCTAGATGCGCAACAAGACTTACGAAAGAATAGGAAGAAGCGCTTAATGCTGCTAAATACCCACTTCTAGAAGTCTCTAGGAGAGGTTTCTTAACTTCAGGTCCATTCGCAAGCGAATGAATAACAATATCAATATTACCAAAATCTTTATGAATCTGCTCAGCAACTTCTGATATTGTATAGCCCCCTACATTTTTGTAGCGTTTGTTCTCACGAATCTCTTCAGGAACATCACTCTCCTTATCAAAGGAGGCATCTAGGGGATAGATTTTGGCGAATTGCATAAGACTACCATCGCTGAGTTTGCGAGAGATATCGAATTTGCCCATATCCAAACTTTGTATAAAGATCTTTAAAATGGGAGTCCATGTGCCAACAAGTATAGTAGCACCAGCTTCTGCAAGCATCTTAGCAATAGCCCAGCCAAAGCCCTGGTCATCGCCTATGCCGGCTACAAAAGCTACCTTTCCTTTTAAATCGATTTTATACATCTTCTTTACCTCTAAAATAAAGCAAACAGTTTAACTTATCCTAGGAGGGATGTCAATGATCTGCCCTATAATAGAGGTGTCCTTGAGAAGGGTGTCTACTAAGTCACTTATTTCATTTGACTTAACATTTATACCAGGCCTCATAAATTCACTTCCTTCCACAGAGCTGGGGGAAATCATATTGGCATACGTACCAGTAAGTGCCAGGCTCTTTATAAAACTCATTAGAGCACATTTTACGCTCACATAGGCTGGATTTATGCGTGCACCTAATAGGAGACCTTCTACACCAAAAGCAATAAAAACCTTAGGGCTCAGCAACTTAGAAAGTTTCACTGCACTCATGACATTGTTTTGAAAAAGAGCACGCCAGATTACCTCATCTGTAGCCTTAAGACTCCCCTCATAGTACTCACCTACTGTATGAATGATTGCGTATAAATCATTTGTATGAGAAAGAACTTGATTCACACATTGCTCGACTCCTTGATCCGTTGAAAAATCACCAGAAATTTGAAGTCTGCCCTTATAATCATGCGCAAGAATCTTGTAACCTTTAAGCCTTGAACATAGTATCTTTCCTATAGTTCCATGGGCCCCTGTAATAAGAACTACCCTCATTTCTCTACTCTTACAAAAGCGTAGGCAGTATTTGGTAGAGCCAAGGGTTTTTTAAGGGTTAAGGCTATCTTACCAGCCAGGGGCCACTTTAAAAGCAATGCTTTAATTATTTCATGCCCAAGAGTTTCCATAAGTAAAAAGTGGCCTTCTTCGGCAATGCGTGTACAGATAGATGCGCACTCTACATAATCGATGTATTCTTCAGTATTAATACTTAAGTCCATAATAATCATTTGCTTTTCATTTCTTTCACTATCATTTAAACCGATAATACAGTGAACTTGGAGCTCAGAAAATCCTATCTGTTGCATAAAAAGCTTTTAGAGGTTTAGTCTCTATCCTATGTTTAAAACACTTCTCCTTACTTCTCTCTTTCTCTCCCCCCTTCTTGCACAGGAAGCGAGTCAAAAACCTCGTATTATTATCGAGGAGGCCCATCCTATCGAGAATGGAACGGATGTGCAATATAACATTAAAGATAAAATCACGAACATGCTTTTCTCTTTAGGTGTAATTATTGTAGCTGTTGGCGCCCTCATCTATGCCCTCAAAAAACTAACACGCAAGCGACTTGAATCTATTAATGCAATTAGCTCCATCAAGGTTTTGGAAAAGAGAACACTCGCCCCTAAAACCCATCTCTATGTTATAGAAGCCCACAATAAGACTCTCTTAATAGGAGAATCTCCTGAAGGCCTCGTTACCTTAAGTGAGCTTTCTCCAGGCCTTGAAGATTTACCAACAGGCCCTGCCCCTCTCTCGTTTACACAAGTACTAAAAAAGAAATTTGAAAATATAAAATCATGAAATGGCTTCTTTTACTCCCCCTATTTTTCACCTCTTGCGGCATCTATTGTATGCCTGAGGAGGATGACTTTTCTACCGTGCCTTTAACAAATAATCCGCACGTGACAAAAGACCCTGGTAAATCACTCGTGCCTTCTGGTATGAATAAATAATGAGACCTGTTTATTACGACACGGAAACAACTGGCATCTCTTCTTCTGTAGACCGAATTATAGAGATCGCAGCTTATGATTCGGAGAAAAAAGCAAGTTTTTGCCATCTCATTAATCCAGGGATTCCTATACCGAAAGAGGCTTCCGCTATTCACGGTATTACAGATGAAATGGTAAAGGATAAACCCACTTTTAAAGAGATAGCCCTCGAATTTATTGACTTTTGCGGAAGTGATGCTGTCCTTATTGCTCACAATAATGATGCCTTTGATATCCATTTTTTGCGTAACAGCTTTACTCTTGCAGAGATGTCTATGCCCAACTGGACGTTTATTGACTCTCTGAAATGGGCTAGGCGTTATAGACCCGATCTTTCACGCCACAGCTTACAATTTTTAAGGGAATACTTTTGCATACCAGCGAATCAAGCCCACAGAGCTCTAGATGATGTTGTTATCCTGGAGAAAATTTTTCAATTCATGATTGATGACCTTCCTATTAAAAAAGTTGTAGAACTTTTATCTAAAAAAACTATTTTAACGCACATGCCTTTCGGTAAATATCAAGGCAAAAAAATTACAGAAGTACCCTCAGACTATGTTTCCTGGCTCGCTAAAAGTGGCGCCTTTGAAAAACCTGGAAATGAACCTTTAAAAGAAGCTTTCGAGAAACTTGGGCTCTCTTTCCAATGATCGTCGGGATCCTAGGAGTGGGATTTCTGGGCAGCCTGATTGCTTCTTATCTAGAATATGAGGGTATAACACCCCTCCTCATTTCTCGTGATAAGTCCCGTGTTACTAAATGGACGGAAGAGGGTGCCCAAGCTTTTCTGCTAAGACCCCTTATTAAAAACTCTTGGTCCGAAATGCTTTCGCAATGTGATGCACTAGTAATTACGGTTGCCCCAGGCGATGGTTCCTCCTATGAGGACACTTACCTCAATACTGCTATCATGGTTACAAGGTACCCTCTCCCTTTTTACTACTGCTCCTCTACATCGGTCTACGGTGAAAAAAATGGTGAGCCTGTTACAGAAGAATCCCCCCTCAATCCCCTCTCCTCCTCTGATAAAACACTGGTGGAAACAGAAAAAGTTTATCTAAGGCACTCTTCATCTACCCTTGTTCGTATAGGACAACTTTGGGGCTTTGAAAGACGTATTGAAACACGCCTGAGAAAGCCTAGCGTTTTTGAAGGCAATGGCTCTATGATGACAAATCTTACCCATGTTACTGACGCAGCCCGGGCTTTTGCTTTTCTTATCAAGAACAATTACACGGGCATCTTTAACGTCTGTGGTAATGTCCACAAAACTCGAAAAAAACTCTATAGTGACCTAGCTGCCCGCTATCACCTTTCTACGCCTCTCTGGGACCCCTCTAAAAAATCCGTACATAGTGGTAATAAAATCGTTATCAGTGATAAAATCCGGTCCCTTGGTTTTCTTTTTAAACATGAAGATTATGATTAAATTAGGCCTATCCCCTTGTCCTAACGATACCTTCCTTTTTTATGGATGGATACATGGCCTCGTTGGCAAGGAACATCCTATAAAACCTTTTTTTGCTGATATAGAGACACTTAATCAGGAAGCTTTTTCACAACGGCTTCCTCTTACTAAGCTCTCCTTTGGGGCTTATAAATATCTAAAGAACTACTATGAGCTTTTGCCTACTGGCTCTGCACTTGGCTGGAATTGTGGGCCTAAAATTATTGCTTTAAAACCTTTTTCCTTAGAAGAGCTCTCTGATAAAAGTATTGCTATACCAGGGCCTTATACAACAGCACACCTCCTTCTTAATAAGATAGTTAAAAATAAATTTAATAGGCATTTCTGCCGTTATGATGAAGTGACCAATCTTGTGAAAAAAGGTCTTGTAGATGCAGGGGTTATAATTCATGAATCACGCTTTACCTTTGCCCTTGAAGGTCTTTATGAAATTGCTGATCTAGGTAAGCTTTGGCATGAAGAGACAATGCTACCGCTGCCTCTTGGGGGTATTTTTATTCGCAAGGACTTAAATAAAAATTATACTAAGGACTTTACAAGATCTATACAAGAGTCGCTTCTTTATGCTCAAAATAATCCGGATCAATTACTGCCTTATATTCTTGAGCATAGCCGAGTAAAAGAAAAAAGTATAGTTGAGGCCCACATCGCACTCTATATCACTAAAGAGACCTTCGATCTATCTAGAGATGCCCTCAAGGCTATAGATCTACTTCTATCTTAAGAGCTTGAATCTCTGATCTGCTCCTAAAATGCTATGCCTTCTGAGCTATCGTTACAAATAGAGAAAACTTATCAATAAACTCTCTTGTGAGGGGACCTGCGTATCATGCCTGATAGCCTCCACTGCTTAGCGGAAAGCGAGGTAGACACAAGCAACGAGATGCGAAAAATCTTTTAGATCAATTGAGCGAGCAAGGCGATTATGTACTTCGATTTGCGCGCGATTTTTCAACGCCATTTACGAATAATCACCGAGAACGAGACATACCAAGGGTGAAGCTATAGCCAAAAATAGCAGGTTGTTTTCGCGCATTGAATGGGGGTCGGAGTTTCTGTCGTATTCGCAGCTACCTTTCACATTGCACGCAAACAAGGAGGGGGAATTTGGGATGTGTTACTGGATGCAATTCAAGGCCAGACTAGATTGCTAGTGCGTCCTCTGCTAGTAGAGACGCAGCTAAAAGCGGCCTGATGTCTTTCAGATACCCCTCCGACGAAGGAGGGGGTATTTGAACTGTTAGATTAATAACAATACTGGAGCTTTAGCTGGCCATAGCTTGTAGCAAGACGCTGAAGCTGTCCCTCTTGTGAATAGCCATCATGCCATTCAACCATAAAACGCACCTTCCTACCCCAGCCATCAATTTGACCAAGTTCTATACCAAAAGCATATGTCTGGTCGATACGCCAGTTGTTCATCTCTTTATTTTGTAAAAAGATTGCGAGAAAAGGCTTCCAAATAAGATTACGACAGATGTCTTCATAGAGAACCAGTTTAATTTCTGTACCATAGATAAAGACCAAGGGTCTTTGACGAAAGGTTGGATCGGAAATAAAGTAGTCGGCGATACCTGCATAAAGACGAATCTGATTATTAAGCCTATATGAAACATATAGATCCAGCACTTCAATCGAGGGGTTCGTACGTAAAACATCGGGATTTAGAACCAAGTACTCATCACCCAGGTGAGAGGAAATATGATAGAGTCGGGAGCGAAAAGACCACTTTTGAAACGCATAAGTAACTGGGATGCCGCAATAGTAATCGGCATTTATCAAATCATGGGAAGGGCTATCCATATCAAAAACAGCCCAAAGCCCCCCCTCGATACCTATTTGTAGATCTCCTTTCCAAGGAAGCACATTACACCATCGGTAGATGGGGATCTCATCACCAAAAGAAACTGCTGCTACAACTGGACTGATAGCCTTATCTCCAGCTCTGTAAGCTGCTGAATACTGCACTTGGCGCGGGTCTGCAATAATCGGATCAAATAGAGTATTTTCCAAGAGAAAGGGAAACCAGACCCCCTCAATATGGGGTCTATGGGCCTCGGCCCATTTAATGGGTGCAAGTGCTGGACAGTCCTCTGGAGGACACTCCACGATCTGTACGGAACAGACACCTGGAAGGCGCTTAATTTGATGGATAATATTTTCTCTAAAAATACATATATTTGGAACTTCACTTAAATAAACGTGTCCTTTTTTTACAACTACGTTGACATTACAAGGAGTATAAAATTCATCTAAAATACATTTGATATACCCCTCTAGATAACTGTCAGAATAAGAATAGACGGGAGTCTTTACCTCTAAAGCATATAAGGCTGGACTTACAACCGCTAAGAAAATGATGACTTGTAAAAGTCTTTTCATGAAAATCTCTTTCTCTTTTTTAATCGTTGTTTATATATAGAGAAAAAATCCAATTGATGCAAGAGGATCTATCTAGCTTCTAATCGCTTAAATGGATAGTGAATGCCCCTCGCCTAAAGGCGAAGGCTTCTAGAGATCACTCCCAGGCCATTCAATCCAAGGGCCAAAATATTCTGTGCTGCGTTGAGATCCCATGTCGCCCTATATCCCCATTGCAAACAACAATGCGTTCTTTGCCAGAGCTTCTTAACCTCTCGATGACCACATGGCTAACAATATTGTGAAGTATAGACCGGGTTCACGGCTTCCATGCTCCTACCAGCTTCTTCCGGCTTTGTAAGTCAAGAATTGATGAAACTGATTCCAGCTTGCATCTCTAATGCTTTTTGCAAGATAGGAGCCCTCTACCCTTTTGGGGATGTTAAGCTCTTCTATGCAAATATACTGATAGTTATCGATTATTTTTTAGACTCTTTGTGACAAAAGGTCCTCCTCTGGTTACTGATATGTTCATGTATCTTCGAGGCAATCTTACAGACTTTACGTCTTTCTTTAGTACCTTTGGGGAGTCTGGAGAGCGCCGATTCAAGTCTGAAGTGCATTAAAATAGATTAAAAAAAGTAGGTCAGCGATGGTCGAATCCCTATAGTTGCTTTTAACACAAACAACCTCTATGGAGAGATGTCATGCCCGAAGGCTACCCTCATCTGACCTAAAGCGAATAAGCCCTATCAACGCCTTAAAAATTAGAGTAGATTGACTCGCAGCAATAGTTAAGGAGGCTAGACAAAATAACATTTAAATATGCTGGGTATTAGGGCAGGGTTTTTACATACTGAAATTACTTGATAGGTTATGCACGCTCTTGCCAGCACTGTACTGCTCTCATTGGGCAGATATTATGGCAAAGAAAACTAATGGTTACGATGACTTAGAGCAAGCACTTGATATACAGGATTTTATAGAGTCTGTTGAGTAAGGCCTTTAATGAGATCATCGATCCAAGAAAGAGTGATAATCAAGCAAATCCACGGGTGAGCTTACTCGTAATAATCTTGTGCGTTGTAATTGCTGGAGCTCATTCCATCTCTGGTATCCATCAGTATGGATAACTTAAAATACTAATGTTTAAGAAGTTATTAGGGCTTAATAACTCTTTCTGCTCTAGAGTTTTCTGGCGCAGTTTAACACGATTGGAAGCAGAGCCTCTCAAAGCAGCTTTTATTTTTAAAGTAGCCTAGGGTAAAATGTTCCATAGTGTAGAACTCGTGAGAAAAGAGGCTTATTTACATTTACCCTTCTTTGAGAGTTCTAGGAAAATGCTAGTGCAGAGGGTGGGGTAAAAATCGATACTTAATCTATGATAGGATATTTTTCCCAGCCGCATAAATCAAAATGCCACCATTCTGTGGAGAGTCCTATAAAACCGTGCTTTGTCATAAAGTTTTCAAGTAAAGCAGAGTTAGTGCGTTCCTCGTGAGTTGCCCCTCTATAATTTCTGTGAGCTCTTTCACTAAAATCATCGAATAAGGAGGGCATTGCGAGCAGCTTACCTTCGATGTTAGTTAAGGTGACATCTATGGCAGTTCCTCTTGTATGGCGAGCCACCTCAGGCGGGCTTACATAGCGCTTATCTAGAATACTATCCCAAAAAAAAACTTGAACAGATAATGGACGAAACCCATCCCAAATTTTAAGGCCAAGGCCATTTTTTTCTAGATCCAATTGCACCTTATAAAGTTGTAAAGCTACCTCTTTAAGAACTAAGCATTGTGAAAAATTATATAAGCGCTTTCCTGTAAAATTATCAGTAGAAGCATACTTTAACTCTACACTGCAGCTAGGACATATGGTCTTTATATCAACAAGTCTTTGTAAATTAATAGGAAGCTTAAACATAAAATAGCTTGTAAATATAAAAACCGAATATAGGAGCATAACTGCTCCTACATTCGGTTTAATGTGCCCGAGATAGGACTTGAACCTACACACCTTGCGGTACCAGAACCTAAATCTGGCGTGTCTGCCAATTTCACCACTTGGGCAAGGAGTTAGTGAAATTCTACCATTTTAAGAAAGCTTTTAGCAAGACGTATTTATTTTACCAGCGGACTCAGTCTACTTCGGTATCGATAAAAACGGCCTTGATGGATAAATCATCCTTCAGATGATTTATGAGACTGCAAAATTCTTCGAATTTTTATAAAAAAATAGCTGTGTACTAAGATCTGCCTGCTCAAGATATTATAGATAGGAATAGATCCTTGTGATAGAGAAATTATCCTAGCCGAATTGACCGCTAAGGGTATCTAGGCAGAGGTAATTCTAAGAGGGTAGTAAAAATACTTGATAGGTTATGCACTCTCTTGCCGGTATGGCACTCCCCTCATTCGGGAGATATTATGGCAAAGAAAACTAATAGTTATGATGACTTAGAGCAATCACTTGATATATACAGGCTTTTATAGAGTCTGTTGAGTAAAGCCTTTAATGAGCTCATAGATCCAAGAAAGACTGACAATCAAGCATATCCATGGGTGAGCTTACTCCTAATAATCTTGTGCGCTGTAATTACTGGAGCTAATTCCATCTCTGGTATCCACCAGTATGCACAACTTAAAATACTTTTGAGATCATGTCTTTCTCTTTTTTTATTTAAACTAAGAGAATCTGCATGGGATGACACTGAGCCTTGCGTGGACTAGGCAAATTATTTAGAACGAATGGTAAATCTTTTTAATGAAAAGGCCCTGCTGCTTAACTAACCTATAAATCAAACTTCATTTTACATAAATCCGAAAAAGATGCTTTATGCATCGAGGCCCTTTGGGGGTGAAAAGGCCCTCCTTAAAAAATATCCTATAAAAACTTCTCAGCAGATCCTAACTTTCCATCATCCTCGGATCTCTTATGGGGCGATCGGACTTGTTAAATCTTACTTACAAGAAGCTCAAATACAAGTGGATATAAAGTTGTAATCCATATTAATATATTTTATATATTGATTCAATTTAAACCAATGATACTGATTTATAATCAGTAATGCCTTATGTTAATTAATTACCATGACAATCCCTCCTAATACTTCTGGAAATCTCCCGGTTTATACTCAAGTCCTAAGCTCGGGGCCGGCTAGCAACGCGCGGGTGAGCTCTGTCGTAAATCAGGTATTTGTTGAATATGGAGAGTACTCTATTCAAGAACCAGGATCCATCCCCATTTTTCGTGAAGTCCCTACTGCAGGTATTCTCAATTCTAGGCAAGCAATTAGCGATGATCTTGATGCATGGGTTAGCACACAAGATCACAAAGACGAAGCGGCTAAAGTTAAATTCAAAATTCTCTATGCTTCGCGTCAAGGATTAGATCTAAATCATCCTTTCGATCTTACCATCACAGCCGGGTTAAGCTCCATCCCCTCTTGCCTTAATATCTTAAATATCAAGAGTCTTGAATGCTCCCAGTGCCCACTTCTTGTCTCGCTTCCCAATCTTCCTAGCTGCACCCATCTTGACTGCTCCAATTGCCCACTTCTTGTCTTGCTTCCCAATCTTCCTAGCTGCACCCATCTTGACTGCTCCAATTGCC
>VFKH01000051.1 GCA_009885615.1 Parachlamydiales bacterium | reverse complement strand
GCCCGGTACGTCCGTAGGAATGCTGCAGCATCAAAAGCCCGCTAACAAGGCGAGTAGATTTTGCAGGAGCCCCTTTTAGGGGTTGAAAAGCCAGGCTACAATTCTTCTTCAAGAGTATCTTAAGGTCAATGATGGTACTCATGCGGTAGAGAGGCTGTACGGGACTCAAGTTGGTCCGATAGCCTGTGCTCTAAATAAGTCTACTTTGGCTAAAATCTAATCGTTTTGGTGTCATGATTTTGCAAGGAGTTTAAGGGTTATGGTCTATATTCTTGCAAATTACACTCTATAAAAACCTCTAAAATCAAGCTCTCAATTACATATGGGAATTTTTTCAGGGACGACTAAATAAGAGCCTGAATATATTCAAAATGAAGCTGGCAACATTCTTTCCAATTAAACAATAAAATTCTTTTCTGACCTTTAGTAATTAATTCTTTTCTGTAAGGCTCATCATATAAAATATTTTTAATACCCCTGGCTATATCCTCAGGGTTTTCTGGATCAAAATAAGAGGCCGCATCACCAGCTACCTCCGGAAGAGAGGCTCTTGATGAGCTCGCTACTGGACAGCCTGCAGCCATAGCTTCAAGAATCGGAAACCCAAAGCCCTCATAAAGGGATGGGAAGACGTAGAGAGCCGCACGTGCATAAAGACTCTCTAATTCTTTTCCTGAAACATATCCTGTAAAAGTCACTCGCTTAGAGAGTTCTGGATGCTGCTCTAAAAATGAGAATAAGGCTAAATCCTTTGTTATTAACCCCTCTTTCTTTCCTACAATTATCAAATCCCTATCTAAATAAGCTAAAGACTTTACAAGGTTAAGTAGATTCTTATGTGGCTTTAAATTACCGACAGTTAAAAGAAAGGATTCAGGGGCTCTATTTATAATCTTTGGGTGGATCCCGTAGGGAATAACGGCTATTTTCTTACGAGCGCTCGGGAAAAAGTGAGTAATTTCTCGAGCAGAAAAATCTGAACAGGTAATGATGCCTGCCGATCTTTTTACAGCTTGCTTCAAAACAACTTTTGCATAGCCTTTTTCAGATATTTTCAGCGTCGAAAAAAAAGCTAAATGATAGACATCGTGAATTGATACAATTCTTTTCTTAGCACGTATAGGAAGAAGTGGCACATTATAATGAGGTGACCAAAAAAGATCACATCTAGGTATAATTTTAGGAAGGAGAAGCTGCTCTTTTATAGAATAGATAGGGGCTGTACACGGAATAATATCTTTTAGGGGAAAGCCTTTTAACTTCTCCGGATCCCCTATAGCAATCAAAGGAACATCTGGAGAAAGCCCTCTCAAGATATTTTGGATATAGGTGCCAATACCTGAGCAATCAACCATCCGGGCATCTATAACAATATTCACGACACCTTTTCGACAATCATCATGTTAGTAGTTCCTGTCTCACCAAAAGAGGCTCCTGCCATAACTACAACAAGGTCATCGAGAGAGATAATACCAAGTTCTTTGGCCTTTTCAGAAAGAAACTTAAAGGCTGCCGCATCATTATCCACATCTGTGTTATAAAAAGGGATAACGCCCCAGTAAAGGGCTAATTGATGATAGGTCTTAAGATCAGGGGTAATGACAATAATCGGATTTTTTGGACGCAGTGATGAGAGCAGCCGCGCTGTAAGGCCCGTTTTAGTCGAAGCAAATATAGCTTTAGTACCTACGCTATAGGCCGTATTGACTGCTGCAAGAGTTACCGAAGAGGGAATATCATTATAGACACGCCTTGCATTATTGTAGAAAAACTCTTGATATTTGAAATCAGATTCAGTCTCTTGTGCAATCAGATACATCATTTTAACAGTTTCAATGGGATATTTACCAACAGCGGTCTCTCCTGACAACATCACAGCTGATGTGCTATCATAAATAGCATTAGCTACATCTGAGACTTCGGCACGTGTTGGCCTTGGATTTGTGATCATCGTTTCTAACATTTGTGTTGCCGTGATAACGAGCTTTGAAGCTAGATAAGCTTGTCTAATCATCATTTTCTGAAGACGAGGCACCTGCTCTACAGGAAGCTCTACACCCAGATCACCCCGAGCAACCATAATGCCATCAGCTGCTTGAACAATATCTTTAAAATGCTCTACCCCCTCATAATTTTCAATCTTGGCGATGATAAGTGTTTCGGGTTTACCACATTCTATACAGAGCATTCGAATAATCTCTACATGCTCTTTTGAACGCACAAAAGAGGCCGCAATTATATCAACATCTTCTTTTAGGGCAAAACGGATGTCCTCAATATCTTTTTCGGTAACAGCTGGTAGATTAATAAAATGGCCTGGAACATTAATGCCTTTATTACTACTAATAATTCCGCCATTCTCTATTTCAATAATAACACCTTCATTTGAAACAGATACTACTTTTGAACTAATATAGCCATTATCAATAAGGAGCGTCATCCCTGGCTTAAGGTAATCAAACACAAGAGGCGGTATCAAGCAAATAGCCTCTATAGTTCCTTCTATAGCTTTTTTGGAAATAAAGAGTTTATCTCCTGACTTTATAGGGAACCCAGAACCTTTTACCCGGCCCACACGAATCTCTGGGCCTTTCGTGTCCATTAAGATTGCAAGGGGTTTACCGGACTTTGCCCTAGCCTCTTTTAAATTATTAATAGAGACAAGATGCTCGGCATGCGTGCCATGGCTAAAATTAAGACGTGCGACATTCATACCTGCCTCTATGAGAGCCAGCATTTTTTCTAAACTTTGGCAGCTAGGGCCAATAGTGCATACAATTTTAGTGTGATTAACGTCTGCCATAATGATCTTCTAGGCGAATGATATCGTCTTCTCCTAGATATTCTCCTACTTGAACTTCTATGATCTCTAAAGGAATCTTTCCCTCATTTTCTACACGGTGCATAGCCCCTTTAGGAACAAAAATACTCTCGTTTTCGTGGACATATTGAAAGCTTTCATTCACGGTAACTTTCGCAGTCCCCTTAACAACAACCCAGTGCTCACTTCTATGATGGTGCTTCTGCAAACTTAAACAACCAGATGGATTCACCACAATCTTTTTTATTTTGTAGCGATCACCCTCTTCCAAAACAGAGTAACTTCCCCAAGGACGCTGAATGGTTGTATGTTCAATAGCCTCCTTAAGCCCCTTATCCCTCATCATCTCTGTGAGTTTCTTCACATGCTGACTGCCCCCTCTTTTGCAAAGGAGAAGGGCGTCATCTGTTTCAATCACGATCATATCTTCAACATCGATTGCCGTAATAAGACGTTTGGTGCCAAAAAAGAGGTTGTTTTTGCAATCATGCGCGAGCACATTGCCCACTTTCGCATTACCGGACGCATCCTTTTCAAATAATTCGTATATATTTTCCCAAGAACCCACATCCGACCAGGAAAGGTTCAAAGGAATCACGGCCATTTTATTCGATTTCTCTAGAATGCCATAATCAAGTGATTGATTCGGCAGCAGAGCAAAGCCTGCAGCAAGCTCTTCATAAGATTTCACCAGTTCAGGGCAATGCTCTTGCATCTCAGTCAGCATCGTGCCCACTGTAAAGGCAAACATACCGCCATTCCAGAGATAGCCACCCTCTTTAAGGTATCCTTCGGCCGTAATGAGGTCTGGTTTTTCGAAAAAACAATCTACCTTGAAATGGTCAGGCCCCAGAGCTTCACCTTTCTTAATATAGCCAAATCCGGTTTCCGCACGGGTAGGTTCTATACCAAAGGTCACAATTTTGCCCAAAATTGCTTGAGCCGCCGCTTTTTTAACAGCTTCTAAGAAAACATGCTCAGGCGTAATAAAATGGTCTGCAGGCATTACAAGAACAATATCATCTTCTAAAGCGCCGCGCTTATCCACAGTATATTTCAAAGCAAGGGCAATAGCGGGAGCTGTATTTCTTCTGCTCGGCTCTAAGATAATATTGGCATGCAATGATTTTTCTATCTGACTCTTAACTTCTTGCAAATACTTATCCGTTGTCAAAATAAAGAGTTTCTCTGCAGGAATCAGCTTGAGCATACGCTTTGTCGTCTTTTGAAGCAGAGAATCTTCTCCTTGTAAACGCAAAAATTGCTTCGGATAATTCTCTCTCGAGAGTGGCCAGAGCCTACTTCCTGAACCACCTGCTAATATAAAAGCTTTCATTGGATATTTCTCCAGTCAGATTCCATCATTTCTTCTACAAGTTCTTTAAAGGATGTTTTGGGTTTCCAGCCTAAATTACGCAGTGCCTTACTTGGATCACCCAGTAGTGACGCCACTTCAGTCGGACGAAAATAGCGCGGATCAACCGCAATAATCTCATCGCCTACTTTGCATTTGACAGCTGCATTACTGATCTTTTTCACAAGACCTCTTTCACTCTCACCACTACTTTGCCATTGCAGAGTAATGCCTAGTTGCGCCGCCGCAATCTCGGCAAATTCCCTTACGGTATGCTGCTCTCCTGTAGCAATGACATAGTCATCGGGATTTTCTTGCTGCAAAATACGCCATTGCATCTCTACATAATCGCGTGCATGGCCCCAATCACGAGCTGCCTCCAAGTTTCCAAGGAGCAGCTTTTCTTGCTTACCAGCTGCAATAGCTGCAAGTGCCTTCGTAATCTTACGCGTCACAAATGTCTCACCACGTAGTGGCGACTCATGGTTAAACAAAATACCGTTACAAGCAAACATCCCATAAGCTTCCCGATAATTCACCGTGATCCAATAGGCATAAAGCTTAGCAACAGCATAAGGTGAACGCGGGTAAAAAGGTGTCTTCTCCGTTTGCGGCACTTCCTGGACAAGGCCGTAGAGCTCCGAAGAAGAGGCTTGATAAAAGCGCGTCTTTTCAAGTCCAAGCGTACGCATTGCTTCCAGTATTTTTAAAGGCCCAATAGCATCGACTTGGGCAGTATAGACCGGACAGTCAAAAGAGACAGCCACATGGCTCTGCGCTCCCAAATTATATATCTCATCTGGTCGAATATTACTAAGCAAGCGTGTCATGCCCTCGCCATCAATCAGATCACCATAATGTAGCTTCAGAGCGGGCATCTCTTGCAAACGACTACGATTATCCGAAGAAGACCTTCTTACAAGACCATGTACCTCGTAGCCTTTCCCCAGTAAAAGCTCTGCTAAATAGGCGCCATCTTGCCCTGTAATGCCTGTAATAAAGGCTTTTTGCATGTATCCTCCCAAATGTGTTCTAGGCTGGTAGAAAGTGTTATTTCTGGCTCCCATCCTGTATCTTTATAAATTTTGGCATAAGATCCGAGCATGCGCAACTGCTCCCCCTCCCGTACAAGCAGAGGATCCTTTTCTAAGATAACTGTCCTACCACTTATAGCTATGATCTGATGTAAAACATCTTCTATAAGATATTCTTCCCCTCGGCATAGGTTATAAATTTCCCCAGGTTTACCTTTTTCCAAAAGCTGTACATAACCTTTAACCATATCACGTACATCACAAAAATCACGTGTCGTATGCAAATTACCCACGCGCATGATGCCCCCCGCTTTCAATTGTCGCACAAAAGAAGGTAAGGCAAAATGAGCACTTTGCCCAGGACCTATATGATTAAAAGGGCGTGCTATAATGATATCAAAAGCTTTTTCATGTAAGCACAGCAGTTCGGCGGCTCTTTTACTTACGGCATAGGGACTTCTTGGGTTGCAATCATGACTCTCATCGATGGGCAAAGTTTTGCTACTACCATAAACATCCGCTGAACTCACATAAAGAAAGCGCCCTTTAAAATCGGTAGCCTTCAAAGCTTCGATAAGGTTAAAGGTTCCTAAAAAATTCACCTCATAAGTCTCACGCGGATTTTTAAAGGAGGAGCCTACATGACTTTGCGCTGCTAAGTGAATAACGCTTCTGGGCTTATGTTTTTCAAGTTGCAATTTTAAGTTATCGAGATCGGCCAATTTTCCTTGTAGAGGTATCACAGAACATAAAGAAGAGAGATGAGAGCCAGCAAAACCGCCCGCTCCTGTTACAAAAATTGGATTCAAAAAAGTTCCTTATGATATAGTCATCTACTGTAATGAATAGACAAATAAAAATCTACGTCGCCGGTCATAAAGGCTTAGCCGGCTCCGCAATCCTGCGTAAGCTACAAAAAGAAGGGTATACAAATTTTCTTTTGAAAAAATCTACTGAGCTTGATTTGTGCAATCAGCAAGCTGTACATTATTTCTTTCAAAAGGAAAAACCAGATTATGTTTTTTTAGCAGCGGCCAAAGTAGGTGGCATCCTAGCTAACCAAAACTATCCCGCCTCTTTTATCTACAACAACCTGATGATTCAAAGTAATGTTTTTGAAGCAGCTTATCAAGCAGGCGTTAAAAGACTGCTTTTTCTGGGATCTTCCTGCATCTATCCACGCAACTGCCCTCAACCCATTAAGGAAGAGTACCTTCTCTCCTCTACACTTGAGCCTACGAACGAAGCCTATGCTGTGGCAAAAATCGCGGGTGTCGAATCTACATGGTCCTATAACAAGCAATATGGCACACGCTTTTTAAGCATTATGCCAACAAATCTCTATGGTCCTGGTGACAATTACGATCTGGAAAATAGTCACGTCCTGCCCGCACTGCTACGCAAAATGCATGAAGCTAAAGGGTCTGTAACAGTCTGGGGCACTGGATCTGCCAAGCGTGAGTTTCTCTATAGTGATGACTTTGCAGAGGCTGCTGTTTTTCTACTGATGCAGGAGGAAACACTATGGCAAAAAATATTTGCAGAAGAACGCCCTCTTTTTAATGTGGGCCTTGGCAGTGATCTTTCCATTAAAGAACTTGTAAGTGCTGTTTCAAAGACTGTTGGTTTTAAAGGAGATGTCATTTGGGACAGCTCCAAGCCCGATGGTACGCCGCGTAAGTTTCTTGATTGCTCACGTCTTTTTAATTTGGGATGGCGCCCGAAGCACAGCTTAGAAGAGGGGCTGATAAAAACTTATGAAGATTTTTGCCGTAACGGTTTCCGGGGCTAGCACCTTTTTTCGCTTCACGCAATACAAGCCCGCTTTAGAGGAGGCCGGCTTTACTTTTGGTGAAGATGCTGATATTACCCTCATTCAAAAACAGCTCCTACCCTTAAGTCAGCAGAAAAAATTACGCAAACAAGCTAAACGCCTTTTTTTTGACTTTGATGATGCTATCTGGACACGGCCAGTAAAACCTTATTCTTGGATTACACAGCTGCGTATTAAAAGCCGCCTCCACTACTGGCTTAGAAAAGCCGATGTTGTAATGTGCAGCTCCTCGTTTCTTGCTTCTTACGCAGCTAAATTTTGTACAGCACACGTTATCCCCTTAGCCTTAGATACCGACTTATGGAAACCTCTAGAAAAAAAAAACACTACTGTACGTATAGGCTGGGCCGGTGCTCCCCATAACTTACATCATTTAGAAAGACTCGATGCCCTCTTAGGCCAAATTCCAGACATTGAACTCCATGTTTTTTCAGGGGAAAGGCCGCATATGAACATGCCTTATACCTATTACCCTTACGAAGAAATCACACAGATTCCTTTTATCCAAAATTTAGATATAGGCCTACTGCCCCTAAGCAATGAGGAATTTTCTCTTGGCAAATCGCCTATTAAAGCCATTCAGTATATTGCATGTGGGGTTCCTGTTATTGGAAATGTCTATGGTGCCACAGAAGATATTCTTAAAAATGATTTTTCTATCGCCGTTGAAAGTGAAAAAGAGTGGATAGAAGCATTAAAAAAGCTTGCTTCTGATCCCCTCTTACGGCAATCTATGGCGGTTAAGGCAAGAGCCTTTGCTTTGCAGCACCATAGCTTCAAAAGTGCTCTTAACCAACTGTTAAAACTACTAAAAGGATAGTTTAATGCCTCTCATCGTCCTTCTCTATGCACTCCTTGCTTCCACATTTGTATTTGCCAAATTTTCTCTTGATTATGCTCAGCCTATTTTTGTTATCGGCTTTCGCATGACGCTAGCTGGGGCCTTGCTTCTCGGCTACCTTGTCTTCTTTAAACGCAAATCTCTCAAGCTCAAGAAGAGCGACCTCTTTATTTTCCTACGCGTGGCTTTTTTCCACATCTATCTAGCCTTCGTTGCTGAGTTCTGGTCACTGCAATATATTACCTCATCGAAAGCCAATCTAATCTATTCGCTTACACCCTTTATCGCTGCCGGTCTTTCCTATTTTCTTCTAAAAGAGCGTCTTTCTAAACGCAAACTTCTTGGTATAGTTATCGGTATTCTCGGTATTATACCTATACTCATCTCCCAAGGAACTGATTTTAGCATGCTCAGCAAGGCAGAAATCGTCCTCCTCATAGCTGTTGTATCTGCCTCTTACGCCTGGTTCGATATCAAAAAACTGATGAACAAAGGCTATTCGCTGCTCATGATTAATGGCTTTTCGATGTTTGTAGGTGGTATAGCTGCGTTTATTACCTACTATGCCTCGCGTGATCCCGCAGTTCCCTCTACAACAAATTTCTGGGAATTCTTCAAATATGTCTCCCTACTCGTTGTGCTCTCCAATGTGATCTTCTACAACCTTTACGGATGGCTCCTCAAACGCTATACAATCACATTTCTCACATTCTGCGGCTTTCTATCGCCTCTCTTCGGTGTCTTCATGGGCTGGGCCTTCCGTGGCGAAGCAATCTCCTGGCCTTACTGGGTCTCCCTCTCTCTCATCACATTTGCCCTCTTTATCTTCTACCGCGAAGAGATAAAACTCAAAGTCGCAGCTCCTGCAGGGCCTTCATAAGCTGCTCTGCACTCTTTGCCCAAGAAAACTTGCGTGCTTGTTCTAGCGATTTAGCACGCAATTCCAGGCACAGTTCAGAACTTGTAGATAAAGCAATCAGATGCTCCTTCAGGGCCTTCTCATCAAGCGGATCAAAAAGAAGACCCGCATCTCCTACCACCTCAGGAAGTGATGAGCTATTACTGCTAATTACAGGCAAGCCGCACTGCATTGCCTCTAGGACAGGCAGACCAAAGCCCTCATACAAAGAGGGATAAACAAAAAAATCTGCGCCATTATATAATTCGAGCTTTGTTTTATCATCGATATACCCCAAAAACTCCACAGGCAGAGTCTTAGCTAACGCATAGATATTTTCCGACTTCCAGCCCTTCTTACCAGCTATAACAAGCTTCGGTAACTTATGTCCCTCCTGCAAAGCCTGCCCGTAAGCCTTAAGCAATGTTATCAGATTTTTACGCGGCTCTACAGTCCCTACATAGAGCATATAGGGCACACCCTTCTTCCTCTCTTGAGGAGCACAATCCGCTGCTCCATAAATCACAAGCTCTGGCTCTCTACCTAAAAAAATCTTGGTCTCTCGTTTTGTCGACTCGGAAATAGCAAAAAGACGATCCGCTTTGCGCACAGAAAATGGCATAAGCAAGCGATTAACACACAGATTATAGAGACTCATACTCCCCGGATGACGATAAGGAGTCAGATCAAGAATCATTAAAAGATAGCGAATCTGCGGATTAAAGAAGGGCAGCACATGGCAAGTTCCCCAAAAGATCTCAATATTATCTTTCGTCAAAAGCTTTGGTAATTTTAAACAGTATCCTAAAGTTCCCACTTTCGAAGGATAGAGCGCTACGCGAAAGCGCGGATTCGCAAACGGAGGCGTTATTAAAGGCTTATGCGCATAGAGCACATACTCATTTTCGCTATCCTGACGAGAAAGCTCTTCTAGAAGAGCATAGACATACGTGCCGATTCCTGTAAGCTTACCGGTTAGTGGTCTCGCGTCGATTCCAATTTTCATGAAGCGCCTTTTTAACGATTAATTATGTCATTAAAAGGACTATTTTAGTATAGTTCAAACTTGAATAAGAGAAAAAAATATCTATACTAATCCCATCATTCGGATTCAGCCTCGTTGGAACGCTTTAATTTTTGTAGCTTACATCCCCAATTAAAAACTGTTATTGGTCACGAACTAGCCTATGCTCAATCCGTTGAAGAAGCTGCCCTTATACAGGGGCTAAATTTTACAGCCTACGTCAGTCATAATGTAACCATAGATCTTCCTTCAAAACATTGGAATTGTTATTTCAAAGGCTTTTTTAAAGACTGCTCACTTTTACTGTGCACTCAAAAAGACAAAACTGTTTTTTTCATCGAAACGTATGATACTACACAACTCACACTCCTAACACTGAGTCTTTTGCTATTCGCTAAAAAAAACACAGAAGCTTGGATCCTTTTTCGCTATGGCTTAGGGCAATACATTCAAAAGGGACGGATTCATCTTTTTCTCTGCTTTCTTCTAAGAAAAAAACTGGGTAACCGTTTTAAAGCTCTCACAGATAGCGAAGAGATTAAAAAGACTTTCGCAACAAAAGTACCGCTACATGTTATGCCGATACCTCATACAGAAGAATTTACAGCGATTCCTTCTGAAAAAAAGATTTTTTGGTGGCCAGGACAGCCAAGAGGATCTAAAGGTCTCAAAGAGATGCGAAAACTCAGCTCTTTGTCAAGATCTCCTCTGATTGAAATAGTTGCTGCCAAGGCATCAAACCTGCCTGTAACACTTATCGAAGATATTCTATCTCGCGAAGATTATCGCTCGTGGATGGGTAAAAGCTCTGTTATACTACTGCCTTACGATGCAGTAGTTTATCGTTATGGGACGTCAGGTATTTTAATTGAAGCTGTTACAGCGGGAAAGATGCCTCTTGTGAAGAAAGGCAGTTGGCTGGCGGGAGAGCTAGCAAGGCATGCTCTTAATGAACTTATCGTTGATTTTGAGGATCCAGCATTTTTTGAAAACACCCTTGCTTTGCTCGAAAATAAAAGCGTTCAGGAAAAGCTTAATGCTATGCAAAAAGCTTACAGGAGTTTTCACTCTGTAGAAAACTTTGCTCTACATATAAGAGATCTTGCTCGAAGAACCTCTTTTAAATAAAAAGAGGCTCTTCCATAAAAGTCATTTTCTGTTCAGTATTATGGCCAGACTGAATTTGCCAATATTTAGCGTAAAAACTATTATTCTCAAGAAGTGTCTCATGAGAGCCCACTTCTACAAGCTCTCCTTTTTCAATAACACAAATCAAATCAGCGTCGACAATCGTTGACAATCGGTGCGCCACCATAATGATTGTTTTTTTACCTTTGAAGGCATAAACGGATTCCTGAATAATTTTTTCTGAAATACTGTCCAAATTACTTGTTGCCTCATCCAAAATAAGTATGTCAGGATTTCTTACAAGAGCACGAGCCAAAGCGATACGTTGTCTTTCTCCTCCTGAAAGACGATATCCTCTTTCCCCGATAAGCGTTTTATAGCCTTCAGGCAAAAGATTGATAAACTCATGAGCTCCTGCCATTTGTGCAGCAGACTCTATCATCGGGAAAGAGGCTTCAGGATTACCAAAGCGAATATTGTCCTCAATAGTTTCATTGAACATGAAAGAATCTTGACTAACAACGCCTAACATATTACGCCACTCACTCAAATTTAAATGACGAATATCCCTATTATCCACCTCTATTAAACCAGAAGATGGTTCATAGAGTCGCAGTAATAAATCTAAAAAAGAAGACTTGCCGGATCCAGAACCACCAACAATAGCTACCCACGCCCCTTGCGGGATCGTAAGATTAATATTATTCAGCACAAAAGGTAAGTCTTTTTGATATTGCAAATGAATGTTTTTAAAACAGATTTCCCTCTTAAATAATTCGATAATAGAGCCATTTCTTGGAGCAAATTCTTTTCCTTCATCAGTTAAGATATTATTCATTCTTAAAATAGAAGCCCATCTTTGAGATATGACGCCACAATTAACAGCTAATATCTGAATCTTTGTGTTCAAGCGATAGACAAGGGCTATAAATGTTAATAAAACGGCAATAACATTGTCTTCTTTATTTAAAAAAAACTGTCCAATAAACACAAAAAAACCAACTAATAAGGCTCCTGTTATTTCATTAATAGAAACAATTGCATGTTCTAGTAAAAATGTTTTTTTAAGAAAACGGCCTATATCATTAAGGACCTCTTTTACTTTTTCAATAACACTAAGCTGCCGATCGAAAATAAAAACAGCTCTAATCCCTTGAATGGCTTGAACAGCTTGTATGCTAAATTCCGTCAAGCCTTTTACAAGAGCATGGGAATTTTTTAAAACTTTCTTAATAATTAACTTGAGCGCTATCCCACATATTCCAAATAATAAAATAGCAAAAATTGTCAGTGGAGCCGAAATCATAAACATCAGCCAAACTATAGCTAAAACGAGTAGGGATGAAAGAATAACTCCATTCACAGCATCCATTACAATATGGAGCACCTGGCTAGGAGCCTTAGCATATTCTATAAGATCGCCTACCTTATAACGGCTTATAAAAGAAAAACTAAATCGAAAAATCTGATTATAAATACGATTTTGTGCATTAATCTGCAAATCTGTTGAAGCGAAAAGATGTAAAATTTTTCCTAAGTAACTAAAACCGCTACGCAATATCTGCAATACAATAGCAATGGATGTAACTAAAATAAAAATTTTTTCAGGAGCTTTATTCTCTATATAAGAATTAAGAAAATCTTTAATCATCACTGGAGCTTTTTCGAATACTGCTTCAGAATGCCCTCCTACTACATTAAATGTCATAGAAATAAAATAAAAAGAAAGTCCTTCTAAAAGAGCCGCTATCCCATTCAAAACAATGGCAAAAGTTAAAAATGACAATATCTTTTTTTTATTACTGAATAAATAATTTTTATCTATTGAGATTGCCATATTTTTAAGATTTTTATTTAACATAGAAGGCTTACCCTTATATTTAGCATGTTGAAGCCATACGATTGTATTCTAAATGGTAAACAAACACAAATTTCTCTTTAAATATTGGAAAATTGATTAACGCATAGTATAGGATAGGCTTTGACGATTTCAGCAATGCCGTCATCGAGTGTTTTTTGCGGTGTCCAGCCGAGAGATTCGAGCTTTTCATTGCTAACAATATAGTCGCGTTTATCGGGATCTTCGCCAACAGAAGCTGCGTGAATGTAGAGAGAGGGCACATGCTCTTTTATTTTTTCAGCAAGCTGTCGTTTGGTAAGATTAGCTGATGAAAGACCCACATTATAGGACTCTCCCTTCATCTTAGTAAAATTCTGTATACCAAAAAGGAAAGCGGCTGAGACGTCGTGCACATGGATATAGTTGCGTCTGAAATGCTCTTCGAAAAGAACAAGAAAATGGTCATGACACGCACGGTAAGTAAAATCGTTAACAAGCAGATCAAGACGCATCCTTTCAGAAAGACCAAATACGGTTGCTAAACGAAAGCAGACAGCCTTTTGTGAAGCAAGAAGCTCTTGTTCTATTTGTACTTTTAATTTGCCATAGAGAGAGATTGGATGCAGAAGGCTCTCTTCTGTGCAAAGAGCTTCTTTATTACCAATGCCATAGCCACTATTTGTATTGGGGAAAAGGATTTTTTGATCAGGGCGTATTGTATCTAAAATAAAACGCACGGCATCATAATTAATACTTATGGCAAGACCGGGACTCGCCTTACAGGCAGGGGCGCCTACTATACAAGCTAAAGGAATAATGATATCCGCTTCCTGAATAAGCGGCTTCATAACATCTTGGTTAGTCACATCTGCTTTAATAAAACAAAAATGCGGTGAACTAAAGCAGGACAGAAGTGTTACCTGCTTGTAGAGTAAGTTATCCACAACTGTAACAGCATAGCCCTCTTTCAAAAGGAGAGGAACAAGGGTCGAACCAATGTAACCAGCTCCGCCAGTTACCAAAATTTTTTCTTTCATAATTTGTCTCGTAGTAATGTTTGCGCAAGGGCAAAAGATTCAGGCGTACCGATATCAATAAAAAGTCCGGAAGTGGGACTGACAAAAAGACGTTTCTGCATCCATAAAGGAAAAACCTCTTTTTCTAAAGAAAAGGCGCCTTCTAAAGAGAGCTCTTCCAGCAGGAATCTTTTCATTAAGTAAATGCCGCCATTAACTGTTCCGGGAAGCATTTCAAGGCTTTTTTCCAAAAACTGTTCTATACGGCCATCTGTCTCTTTAATAAGACCGAAACGATTAGCATTAATTACATGCGTTGTTACAATAACAGCATCAGCTTTATTCTTTTTAAAGGTCTCTAACAGTTTTTCAAAGGAAAACTCGAGATATGAGTCCCCATTCAGAACTAAAATCTTATCACTTTTTGTATAAGAAAGTGCCTTTTTTAAAGCACCACCTGTACCGAGCGGACTTTGTTCTTCAGAAAATACGATATCAAACGGATAGGAATGATCGGCGTATTGTTCTTTAACTGCATCTGCCTTATAACCAATAGCTAGCGTAACACTTTGAATATCACAAATTTCCGCCAATTGCTCTAGAAGATATTCTAAAAAAACGTGTCCGTTAATGAGTGCAAGTGCTTTGGGTGAATCCGCAACAACAGAACGCAGACGAGTTCCTAGACCCCCTGCTAAGATAACAGCATCCATTTTTAGTCCTTCATGTAGACGATCTGACTACCCTCGTTTTCGAAGCGGAACTTCACTTCCATCAAATCTTTAAGCGCCTGGCGCACAGATTCTTGCTTCTTAGGTGGCACAAAGAGAGCTAAAAAGCCACCACTACCGGCACCACACAGTTTGCCACCATAGGCTCCTGCATTTTTAGCAGCGATATACTTTTCATCGATAAGGGAATTGGAAATTTTGCTAGACAGACTCTTTTTTAACTGCCAACTTTCATGTAGAAGTGCGCCGAAAGCCGCTGGGACTTCCTCCACAGAAGTGTTCGCTAAAAGATCTTCAGCCTCATGCACCATCGCTTTCATGCGATGAAGGGTCTCGTCATTAGTGGTCTGCTGCGTCTTAGTAATCTGTTCTTCTAGAACTTCGCTCGCCAGTCGTGTTAGACCTGTATAAAAAATCATCATATGATCTTGTAGAGCATCAATTTTCGGACGCGTTACGATAACTGGCCTTATACGCACGTGATTTACATCAAATTCAATAACGTTGAAACCACCATGCGCCGCATGAAACTGATCTTGCGAACCCACGTTTTCTTTAATCAGTTTTTGCTCAACGTGACAAGCTTCGAGGGCCAAGCTGTGACGAGGAATCTTTTTGCCCTCTAAAGCGTAAAGGGCATTTAAAAATCCTACAGTAAAAGATGATGATGAACCGAGGCCTGTTCTGGCAGGAAGATCCGAAAAAATATGAATATCAAGATTACCGGGCATTTTTTTATGCTTAAGACACTCTCTAATACTCGGATGCTCAATCTCCTCAGCTGTTTTGACAAGTTCTGTACGCGAATAACCAATACGAATTTTGTGATCAAAGAAATCACTTAAAGTATTAACGCTTACATAAACATATTGATTAATAGTCGTACCAAGAACAGCGCCTTGGTGACGAGTATAAAAATCGGGATAATCTGTACCACCCCCAAAGAAACTAATCCTGACGGGCGTTCGGGAAATAATCATCATAATAGCTCACGAGTCTATACAAAAAAGCTTTTTTTGTATAAAACTGATTGCATTATGTATTGTCGTGTTTGTGATGCCACAGAATTTACTCCCGTTATTGACCTAAAAAACCAACCTTGGGGAAATCATTTTTTAACAGCCGAAGAGCGCGGGAAAGAACCTTTCTATCCCTTACGCGTCGTTTACTGTCATAACTGTCAAACAGCGCAGCTCGATTTTACAGTGAAAAAAGAGGTGATGTTTTCAGATCACACCTATTTATCAGGAATGACCGCTTCTTTGAAAAACCATTTTGAAGAGACCACTCAAGATGTTGACAAACGCTTTTTTCAAGATAAAAAATCCAAAAGTGTTCTGGATATCGGCTCTAATGATGGTTCACAATTATCTTATTATCAACAAATTGGATATGATATTTTAGGCATAGAGTCTTCTAAACGTGTTGCAGATATTGCAAATAAAAATGGCATCCCGACTAAAGAAGCTTTTTTTAATCTAGAGCTCGCTAAAACATTAAATAAACGCTTTGATGTCATTAATGCTTCCGGTATCTTCTTTCATTTAGAAGAACTCCACTCTGTTACACAAGGCATTAAGTTTCTCCTTAAAGATGATGGCGTTTTCGTAGTTCAGTTTCTCTATATGAAAAGCATCATGGAAAACTGTGCCTTCGATCAAATTTACCATGAACATCTACTCTATTATACACTGCAAACAGTACAAATGCTGCTTACTCGCCATGGACTTTCTCTCTTCGATGCCTACCTTTCCCCTATTCATGGTGGCTCTATCATTGGCTTTGTTTCGCATACAGGAGCCAGGGCTCCAACAAGCCGCTTGCAAGAACTGCGTTCCGCAGAAGATGCAGCTGGAACCAATCAGATAGACGCCTACCTGGAACTTGCCAAAAATATTGAAAAGACTAAAGTTAAAAATGTAAATTACCTCTTACAGTGCAAAAAAGAAGGTAAAACTATTTATGGTATGGGCGCGCCTGTCAAAGGCAATACGCTCCTCAATTATTTTGATCTCGGCCTTGAAACAATCGACTGCCTCGTTGAAAAAAACACCTTAAGACGTGATCTCTACAGCCCTGGGAAACACATTCCTATTGCCATTGAAGGTGAACTTCCTAAGCATCCCGATGTTTATTACGTGCTTGCCTGGAACTTCAAAAAAGAGATTCTCGCTAAATATCAAGATTTAATAGCAACAGGCGTTGAATTTTATTTCCCTATCGATATACCATGAAGATTCTGGTTACAGGCGCAAGAGGCTTCCTCGGTAAATTTCTTTGCAAGCGATTGGAATTAGAGGGTCATACGGTCTATCCTGTCCTCTCTAGCCAATGCGACTTGACAAAACCCGGTTCTTTAAATTGCTTCAAAGAAACGGCCTTTGACCAGATTTATCATTTAGCTGCTTGGACACAGGCTGGTGATTTTTGCCTCCATCATCCAGGCGACCAATTTCTCATTAACCAGATGATCAATACAAATGTTCTCTCTTGGTGGCATGAAAAACAGCCTCAGGCCAAACTGATTGCGATGGGGACAAGCTGCGGCTATGCGCCTGAAAATCCTCTTGAAGAAGCTTACTACCTTCAAGGATTGCCGATCGATAGCCTCTTCACCTACGGCATGACAAAACGTATGCTGCTTGTAGGCCTCATGGCCTTGCATAAACAATACGGCCATAACTATCTCTATCTCATTCCTTCAACACTCTACGGCCCCGACTATCATACAGATGGTCGCCAAATGCACTTCATTTTCGATCTTATCGCCAAAATCCTCCGAGGCAAAAACCAAGGCGCTCCCGTTACACTTTGGGGTGATGGGCATCAGAAAAGAGAGCTCGTGCATGTCGAAGATTTCGTCTCAACCCTTCTTCACTTAAGCAAGATCTGCGAAAATACAATTGTTAATATCGGTGCAGGCGTGGAATATTCTATTCGCGAATGTACAAATCTTATCTGTAGCCAAGTTGGTTTCCCTTTCGAAAATATCGACTTCGACCTTACCAAATATGTCGGTGCCCGCTCAAAAGTTCTTTCCATTGCTAGGCTCAAAGAACTACATCCTACTTATAGTCCCCGTTCTCTCCCTGAGGGCCTCCAAGAAACTATTTCTTGGTTTGCAAAAAAATTAGCCTGACTTTTAACAGTTTACTTCTTTCTTGCCCAACAGAACATGCTCTGTTCGAACATTAATCCTATTCCTGGTATGGCTCCAAGAGTTCCTGTGATAATAGACCTCTTTCGAAACTGGCTTTGCTGGAGAAAATCGGAGATTTTATAACAGGATTTTATCCCAAGTTCACTTTTTGTAGTTATATCCAACTCAAAATCAGCCTGTTAGAAAACACCGCTTTCGGATTCGCTACTCCAACTTACCGTTATGCGATTGTTTTTTGAGGTTCAAGAATCTCGGTAGACATGCCTAGAGCCTGGTAAATTTGCAGATGGAACTGCTCTGCTTCAGTTGTGGTTCGAAGATGAACGACGACAGCAGTATCGGTCTTTGTACGCATCGACACTCGCACTCTACTATTTTAGTTGTGTACGGATGGTGTCCCAACTATGAGTGATGCCTTTAGAGCGGAGACGGTAAAGGATATCTTGGATTAACGTATAAGCCAAAATAGTGATCCATAAATGCCCGTCTACTCGATTTTCTTTTCGATGGCTTACCATCAAATGGATTCCCAAAAGCCTTGTGAAAAAAGGAACAAAAAATCATTGTAGCCCTGTGATGTATACAATCACAGACCCCCTGTTTTTGCCATAAAGCTGCGACAGATTCAATATTCCATGCTGACTTAAAAAATGAGATATCCCCCTTACGCCAGTAATTAAGAGCTTTATCAAAATCTGGAACTTTAATGATCAAGTTACCGCCTTTTTCTAAAACACGACACGATTCCGACAAGACTCTATACGGTAGGTGTGGCTAAGTATTCGATGGCATGAGAGCTGTAAACAGTAAATACTGTGACACACATTTTCGGCGCACCGGAATAAATAAGTAAACTACTTCAATGTTTTGCAACTTTTGGAGGCATTTGTCGCGTCCAACGAAATTGCAATCTTGTCAATTCGTTTCGTATTCTTTTTGGTAGGACTTTCTTTAAGAAAGTCTTTATGATATTCGGTTTTAATTTCGGTTTGCTAACCTTATCCCAAAGTGACTTATAAGAACCTTGCTGGGGAATTACATCAGAAGTCGATTCAGCTAGCTTTTGGACCACAAAATATATACCAAGCATTTTTTTTCCAAATCCGCCAAAAGACAATTTATCAAGAATTCCTGGCTGATATTTATAAATGTGCCAGGCGGTCGTCTCTAACCGATCGTCATATTCGAAAATATAAGAAGTGACAATACGATAATTATTAGCCTGGTAATATTCATAAAGCAATGTAGGAGAGAACATATAAAAGCCATGATCAACATGATTGTGGGAAGGCGATGCATGAATAATATAGCCCTCTTTTTTTAACAGCTTATGCATATTCTTCAAAGCTGTGGGAATATCAAAAATATGCTCTGTAGTTCCCCCATCAATAATGCAATCAAATTTATCTGCATACGAATCCGACAAGAGCATATTTAGATCCCATATGATATCTGCCCCTTCAAAATCAGAATAATCTAAACTTTGTATATCATCAAAACCTAGTGCCCGAAAAAACGTTTGATCATTAATGAAGCCTCTTTGTGCAAGTAATGGATTAAAACTGAGCTGAATTTTAAGAGTTGCTAACAAAGGTATCCCATGCTTAACGAATAACTTTTTTAAAGCAGCGTATGTTACAAATGTATGCTGCCTTCCCAATTGTAAAATACTACCCTTACATCTGCCCTCTTTTTTTTCTTCTAATAACAGACTTGCCAGCGCTTTACTTATTCCCATAATCTGTAGCCTTCTAAAATGTATGCTGGTCCCAGAAAAATAGACCACTATAGTTGTTAGTTTTTGCTAATCTATAAGGCCGAAGGAGGGCCGGAAGATGAAGCAAAAAAGAAGTGCCGAATTTAAGAGTAAAGTAGCGTTTG
>VFKH01000036.1 GCA_009885615.1 Parachlamydiales bacterium | reverse complement strand
TGGAGCTACTTTAATGAGTTTCGAAAGAGGTCTATTGTTGTTTGCAATGTGGATATATGGCGACACGGGATCTCAATGCAGCACAGAATATTTTGGCCCTTGGATTGAATGGCCTGGGAGTAATCCCTAGAAGCCTTGGCCTTTAGGCGAGGGAGCAGTCACCGCCCTTAATAACTTTCAAAGAGCGAATGTTGACAGACCACTAGGGTCTTTGGAGAACTTTTTCCAAGAGGCTCTTGTAATAGGGCGCTCTCTTAAGGAGAGAAACTCAAAACTCAGGTTATAAGAGATCATGGTATTAAATCACGTTAGTTCCTTAAAAAATTTGAAGTGCAAAACTCAAGGAAGTAAAATTTAAAGGCCCAAAGCGTAGGTGTTGTCTAGGGCAGTAGAGGTTAATGGGGGTCTTTGCAAGGCAAATTAGCAAGGCGCTGGTGAGCTGTTCGTGGATTAACCAACTCTTTAGGCCTGGGCAGCTCATGGGCATAGTTCCCCCCTTTACCTCAACTTTAGGAAGTGGCTCTAAGGGCGCAAGCTTAGGTAAGAAAGACAAATTCTGCGGGGAGGAGAGCCTTTTTCTGGCCTCGATAGGAGCTTTAATAGGTGCGCTTTAAAGGACAGCAAACCATTTTTGGGGGAAATCTTTGCAAATGTATACAAAAATCCTTAATCTCTGGTAGACTTGATTTTAAGTTTTTGAATCTATTTTCTCATTTAAGAGTAAAAAGAGGATAAAGCAGTAGATTTTTTTCTTTGCTTCAGCCTAAGTCCAGATAATTGGTTCTCTAGTTAGTTGCCGCAGAAGTAAAATCATAACATTTTAAGGAAGAATTTTTTTATGAAATTATATGTTGGCAATTTGCCTCATAGCTATACAGATCAAGATCTGGCGCAACTTTTCTCATCTTATGGCTCTATTACTAGTGCTCGTATCATTATGGACCGTGAACTAGGCAGATCTAAGGGTTTTGGATTTGTTGAATTTGCATCTAAAGATGATGCTCAAAGAGCAGTTCAGGAACTTAACGGCAAAGATGCTGGTGGTCGTGCTATCGTTGTAAACGAAGCTCGTCCTTTAGAACCTCGTAGTAACGATCGTGGCGGCTTCGGTGGCGGCGGCGGCGGCGGCGGCGGTGCAGGCGGAGGACGTGGAGGCAATAGCCGTCCATCTTTCGGTGAGAAACGTCGTTCTTACTAAGAATTAGTCGCTTTTAGTTTAGCAAATAAATCCGAGAAAAAGTCTGAAAAAGCTTTTTCTCGGATTTTTTTTTACATTAAATCAATAATGTTATATATAATAATATATATATGTAGCTTTAATGATCCAAATGGAGGTTTTTATATGAGCTCACCCAACGTTGATCAAGCCCCAGAAATAGCACGATCTTATATCGCAAGTAGGGGTCAAACTCATTTGCCTCTATCAGAATTGGATGAAAAGGTAGCCTTAAGTGCGCCGATTATAAGGGAGGGTGCATCAGCACTCGAGAGCCCATGCTCTCAGTTAAGGGCTAATATAGAACTTTATTTGACATCAAAGGGGTTAGATATAATCTATTTAGATAGAGTAACACACCTGGTAGAACAGTTCTTAAAAAATGGCAATAGTGAGCCTGGACAAGGTCTCGTAGAGGGCCCCTTGACGCGGGTCTTAGCTCCTATTTCAGGTGAGGCGGCTCCTATTTCAGGTGAGGCGGCTCTGGGTATATCGGGGCTGGCAGCAAGGGACTACGCGCGAATCATAAGAGAGGTTAGGACCAATGCTCAAAGGCTAGACAGTTTTTATAACGGCAAAAAACTGTGGAATCAATTAGTTGGATGGATGGTGCAGATCTTATCTCCTTTTTTTAAATTTTTGCATTTAGAAGGAATGATAGATTCTCTAAAAAAGAGTCTTTCTTTCACGGAAGTTTTTTTTATAGAAAATCTATATGATGAGAAAGGGGTAGCTAAATGTGAGGGGCTCCAAGAAACTGAAAGAAAAAGCATTCTCACTACATATATTAAAGTACTCCAAGGTCAGCTTGTAAGTAACGTTAATAGCCTTAGCGCAAGCTCTAAGTATTACAAAAAGTTTGAAAAATATCTTCCAGAGATGCTTGGGAAGAAGATAGATGATATGTCAGACGAGGGAGCTCTTCAAAAAGAAATAAGAGAAATAGAACAGGTACAACAGAACTTAGCTGCCTTCAGTGTCTTAGTCAAGCTCAGGTTGGCTGCAATCGATGTGAGAGCAGGGCTAAACGGGGGGGGCCAGCCCATGTCTGCCGATGCACTAAGAAAGCTCGGAGAGCTCGAGGAAAGTCTAATCTCTCTAGATCAAGCACTTGGGCAAGAGTTCACTCTCGAGGATTTAAAGTCCGAAGCTTTACAGCAGCGTTTGCAAGCTGTGATGCCCTCTCTAAGTGATCAATTATTCTAGTAAAGTCAAAATGTTGCGACGACACCCTATTAAAAAAGTATTTTTAATACTTTAAAGCATTCCAAAGAGTCCAATGCGTAGTATAGGATTAGTATATAGAGATTCGCCCGGTAAGAAACCGCTTGTTTTACCACCCACTACGGCATAGATATTCATCTTATTAGTTAGTGGGTAATAGAGGGTTGCTTGAAGTGCTGCTCCATAGGAGCCGCTGGTAGTTGGTGCAGGCGCGGGGGTGTTGTCAAGAGCATCTATAAGAAGATAAGATGAGTAGAGTGGTTGTTTCCAACCATCAAAACGCAGGCCAAAGCAGCATTTTTTATAGGACCAAAGAGTTTTATTTTCTATTCCTAAGCCATAGTATTGATTGCCGGCAAATTCACCAGCTTTGAGATAGAAATAAGTGAGTTGGCTTTTATAGGTGAGATAATTTTCTAAGAGGACTTCAGGTCCGAAAGGAGTAAGGCTAAGACGTAGATTAGGAAGGAGGCGGGTTGAGAATAGGGGGATCATGGGTATAGAGCTGTTTTCACCCGAGGCGACATAGTTAAACCAGGCGTAAATAGCATAGAAGGTAGTTGGATCTACAAGATTTACAAGTGCATAAGTTTTTAGGTTGTTCTCTGATAAGTAACCTTGGGGATAAGTGCTATTAAGCCAGAAAAGATAAGCCTCCATATCATTACCTGAATTAAGGTCAAATTCATTTCCCGATAGTCCCTCAAAAATATAACGAGATAAGTCATGTTCAGAATAAAGATAGAGAGAGGCTTGTCTTGGGTCTATTTTTCTATCAAGAATCCATTTTTTTTTGAGTTCACCGGCAAGTAGCCCTGTTGCTTCCACACCGGCTGCTGTGATAGCAATCTCCTTAGAAGTCGTCAAAGTAGGGGAGATGTTGTAAGAAGTAAAACCTCCGCCAGGACCATAGGGGGGGGGTGCTCCCATACCATATCCACATACTGTTGCATAATAGGACCCAAGGCTTCGAATGCGATAGCCGTGGCCAAAGACCTCATGCTGAGTAACCATCAGCATATAACTTATGGGGTCCCAAAGAAAAATAAGCTCAGATAGGCGCTCAATTCTAAATAAAAAGTTTTTTTTACAAGTACGCAGGTTCCAGTATTCTTGCAGGTTCATCAGCGCTTTTTGAGGAAGCATAAGAGTATCCGCCCCTGCATAGGGTGACATGTAGGTGTCAGTCAGCAGTCCATAGGGCGCTGCTGCAGATAAGAGGATGTGGGCGCTTAAGATCAGTAAAAGAAAAATACGCATGGGAAGAATATTTTAAAATAACGGGAGTCCTTAGGCAAGATTTTTTTTTGAAGACAAAATAATAATTAGAGATGTAAAAGAAAAGCATGTCAAAAATTACACCTTCAAGTACTGCAAGCCATGAGCCTTACCAACCCCTATCATCACACCAGCTGCCTTTGTTGCAAGAGGAGAGAGAAAATTATGCTTATTTAGTAAAGCTTTATATTACAGCTCCCAATAGTAGGGCTGCTGAGGAGGTCAACGAAAAACTTATTCAGCGCTATAAGATTGATTTAGGGCTACGTGAATATAAGGGGTGCCCTTTACCTGGCAATGCCACGAAAAAAGTGGAATCTATGGCTATGATTGCTTTTACACTTTTTGAGATGGACCGTAGTAAAGAAATCAATCAAAGTTCTCTTTACAGTCTTTCAGGTTGTGTTCTCACAAAAGTATTTGCACGTACTATTATGTTGATGGAAAGGGCTATAGAAGTTATTCGGGCACTTAGCCCAGGAACTCAGGCAGGGATCCAGAAGAGTTATTTTAAAAAAGCAGAGGCCCTTTATCAAAGTGCTGAAATACAGTTTAAAGAGCTGGAAAATAGGATAGGGAATTCAGCACTCATCATCACTTTATTAAAAGAATCCTACTTGTTACTGATTCATGCCGAGAAAGCATTTAACAAGAGTTCGTTCAGTGAAGCGGATTTTTATTTGTTAGAGATGAGTGATAAAATTAGGCAAATCCAAGAAAAATCCCAAGGAATTTTCTATAGACTCCTGGAATCTATGAAGGCAGGAAAAAAATCCTCCTATGATTTTGACTTACAAGATGTTAAATCTATTAGGGCAGGCTTAGATAAATGTTTTATTGACTATGACCAACGTGTTTTCCAAAGAGCGCCCTGGCAGTCCTTAAAAACAGAGGTGGAGATGCTTCAAAAGAAAGAGCAACAAGCGGAGGCCTCTAAAGAATCTCCTGGTATGGAAGCTTCCCTATTTGTTTTTGATTTAAGATTAATAGCCAGCTACTTAGATCAAAAATTAATCGGTTTCCTCATGGATAATGTGGAGAACACTTTCGATTCAGCTTAAGTATTACTATCTCCTGTTCATTTAGTAGCCCTCCTGCTATACTTTTTATATATTTTTTTAAAAAGGAAGGGTTAGAATGGATAATTATAATAATAAACGCTCACAGAAACCGGCCTTTGGAAATCCAGCCTCCTTCAAAAAAACCTTTAAAAGAAACGACAACTTCAAATCAAGATCGTCTGTTGAGCAGCCGAGCTCTGCTAGAAAAGAGGGCTCCTTTAACGATCGCCCGCAAAGATCTTTTGGAGATAGACCGCAAGGCTCACTTAACGATCGCCCACAGAGATCTTTTGCAGACAAGCCGCAAGGCTCATTTAACGATCGCCCGCAGAGATCTTTTGGAGATAGACCGCAAGGCTCACTTAACGATCGCCCACAGAGATCTTTTGGGGGTAAGCCACAAGGCTCATTTAACGATCGCCCACAGAGATCTTTTGGAGATAGACCGCAAGGCTCACTTAACGATCGCCCGCAGAGGTCTTTTGGAGATAGACCGCAAGGCTCATTTAACGATCGCCCACAGAGATCTTTTGGAGATAGACCGCAAGGCTCATTTAACGATCGCCCACAGAGATCTTTTGGGGGTAAGCCACAAGGCTCACTTAACGATCGCCCGCAGAGATCTTTTGGAGATAGACCGCAAGGCTCACTTAACGATCGCCCGCAGAGATCTTTTGGGGGTAAGTCGCAAGGCTCTTTTAATGAGCGGCCACAAAAATCTTTTGGAGAGAAACCGCATAGAGATTTTGCTGAGAACAGTGTAGAAAAGCGTGAAGGAGAGCTCTTGCCTCTTCCTGCAGAGCTCTTTATTTCCTGCCAACCCTCTCTTGAGGAGCTCCTATACGAAGAGTTAATAGAGATGGGTGTAGAGGTAATAAAAGTCGGCTACGCAGGTGTTTCTGTTGAAAACTCAATGGAAAATATTTATAAAATCAACTACTGTTCACGCCTTGCTGGCAAGGTGTTGCTTCCTATAGCAGCGTTTACGTTTTCCCATTCGGCTCTCTTTGTGGAACAGGCGAATATCATTGATTGGTCTCCTTGGTTAAACTTGGAAACAACATTTGTTATCAAAGTAAATGGGCAGAGCACTCTCTTTAATAACACACTTTATGCAGCCCAGCTTCTAAAAGATGGTATTTGTGACCAGTTTCGTACAAAAACAGGGGAGCGTCCATCTGTTAGCCTAAAAGACCCAGATATCATACTGCACCTCTTCTTAGAAGAGTCTAAAGCTACTGTATATTATGACACCTCAAAGGAGGCTCTTTTCAAAAGGGGCTGGCGCCAGGAGGCGGTGCCCGCACCTCTCCAGGAGACAATGGCTTGCGCTGTTCTACGCCTTTCTGGGTATAAGGGTGAAGGCCTTCTCGTTGACCCTTGCTGTGGGGGAGGGACAATTCTTATTGAAGCGGCTATGATCGCTACTAAAACACCTGCGGGCTTCTACCGGGATGCATGGGGTTTTACAGCTCTTCCAGATCATGATGAGAAGCTATGGCAGGAGGTGAAGCAAAATGCTGATAGCCAGATAGTTCCACTTCGTGAGGGTAGCATTATAGGTATCGATATCCAAAAAGATGCTCTTCGCATATGTAAAGTAAATATTATTAGTGCAGGCTTCCAGGAGAAGATAGTTCTGCTACAGAGTGATTTTAAGGAGGCAGCGCTTCCCGAGCGTTTTGATCTTCTTATCGTCAATCCTCCCCACGGGGAACGCCTTGGTGATGAGGAGCAGTGGGTCCCTCTTTATCGTGACATAGGGGATTTCATCAAGCACAAAGGTCAGCATAAGGCTAAAGCTTTTGTTTACACATCTTCTCTTGCCCTCTCCAAAGAAATTGGACTTAAAGCAGATAAACGGCATGTGATCACCTCCAGCGCTCAGGAGTGTCGTGTTATTGAAATAAGCGTAACACATTCTTCAAAAGAACCAGAAGTAGTGCCTCCTAGCAGTTCCTCTTGGCCGGGGACCCCCTAAAAAAGGTAATATAAATATTTGTTGCCAAATTCCTTCTATTTATGCTACTAAGAAATTAGGTATAAAAATTAATAATTAATACATTCTTAGAAGGAGTAATTATCATGTCAATATCACGACAAGTTAGCGGAGAAGGTTCTCACGAACCGCTCCTGCCAAGAACACCAGAACGGGCACTATCCCCGGATAGAAGCAGCGCGATATACAGGCTAGAAGGATTTGTAGAGGGCTTAAAAGCGACCGATCCTCTTACTTTTAAGCCGGATACCAAAGAGCTACTTAAATTGAAATTTGCAGAAGTCGGTGTCACCTTTGCCGATGGACAGGCCACTTATATATCCAAGGGCCTTAGAACTACCACCAGGAGTGTCACACACCACTTCGACATAGAAGCGATGGTGGGCGCAGATGGCAAACCGAGTGAGGAGTTCTTACCAGGGCTGGAAGGTCTGGTTAAATGGGTTACTAAGGAGTTTTCTACATCCGGCTCAGTTTCCAGGGCCACCATAGCAGTGAAAGGTAACTTGTTTAGGGCCGGAGAGGCAGTGGCATCTGGTGCTACAGCGGTTGGCAGTGCGGCCTTAACAGCCACTACAGCTTTCCTCGGTATAGCGGCTGTGCTACCTAGAGCTGCTCTACTCGCCGTCCCCGTGGGTGTCGTAGCCGTAGGGAAAGCCTTCGGGACCGGCTTGGGCTGGATAGGCTCAAAAGCC
>VFKH01000015.1 GCA_009885615.1 Parachlamydiales bacterium | reverse complement strand
TAGATGGAACGAAGGTCTCATTGGCATCAAGTCTTCCAATGCAAGTTTTTTTGTTTCGTGCCTGCTTCTTTTCTTTGTCCCAGTAAGACACAGACTCATAAACATAAGTAACACCTGTTTTTTTATTCACTTGGTTGATGCGGCACGACATTTGAGAGCTCCTTTTTCATAGGTCTAATTAGACCTATGAAAAAGTAAACAGTCAACCCTTAAAACAGGATAATCTGTTTTTATTCAGATGGTTGCGACATACCTAGGTACAATTTTCGTGGGAATTGAGGTAATAACTGTTTGTATCTCTTTTGGAGAACTCTAAACTCAAGTAACTTGGTCTTTCTCTTAAATGATTCCAGGAAGTAATATGCGACGAGGGGTCATTTTCAGGACCCTTTGAAAAATAGGGCGGATATTTTCTAAAGAAGTAATGAGAAAGTTACTATGGGGTTGAAGTGGTTCTTGGCTCGTCCAACGCACAGTAACAGGAACATTCTGATATCCCCAGCCATCTTTGGATGCATCATCATCTAGGATGCAAATCAGTCCTGACAAATCATTTTGTAGATGATAAGAAAGAGTAGCAAGCATAAGACTCGCACCATAGCCATAAATCTGACCATGCAAACTGTGAAGTTGACGACCAAGAGATTGCATCATCGATTGGTAGTTAACAATAGCCTCTTGGCGTTTTTGGATTTTGCTTTGCGTATCGTAGGTAGGCTTAATCTGTTTGACTTTCGCCTTACGAAAAGCCACTAGCAGCGAGCCTCCACAGGGGCCCTGATAATGATGCGCATGTTGAACATACTCACCACCTGCTTCAAAAATAAGTTTTTTAAGAATGTCGATATCATAGTAATGATAATGCTGATGAAAAATAGCATCAAAGCGGCTAGCTTCCACAAGCATATCGAAACAAGGAATCTCAAAAACATAAAGGGTTTCTGGGCTGCATTGCTCAAATAACTGGATAAATAGATCTTTTGGCTGCGAAATATGCTCTAGTACATGGCGACAAATAACTAAATCAGGAGTCGGTATATCATCGTGTAGGTTCACATCTTCAACAAATCTGCCAAGTACATATAGACCATCAATGACTTGCCCATCTTGTGATGTACAAATAGGATCGATAACCGTTGTATGTGTCACAAGAGGCGCTAACATCTTTGCTAGGTAAAAATCATTACCTCCAATATCTAATAGAGATTGAAAAGTCTCTTGTCCTTTTACTTTAAGTACGAAATCATGAAAGAACTGACAGCCACCACGTGTTGAGCTCGATTGACTTGTACGATAAGCATAAGCAGAGGGCGTATAAAGAATATCAGGATCTAATTTATGCGCTAATTGCACATGACCACAATGGGCGCAGGAAAGTAGCTGCTGATCATATCCAGGGGTTGTTTCGGGGGAAAAAGGACCATGTTTTTCCGTAAGGGGCAGTGCTGGCAAATCCCATAAAACATGAAAAGAATTATGTTCGCAAATAGCACAATTTAACATAAAACCGCCTGTTTGAGTACTAAATCCATCTCTATTTTTGCAAGTATTCCACTAACACTAAATCCGAGACGATTACATAAATCTTCATAGGTCCCATAACCATGCACAAAATCATCAATAGCGATGCGTGAATATTTAACATTCCCAATCATATATGTTGCCCTAAGAACTTGATTAAAAACACCATCATGAGCTGAAGCTTCTTCTACAACAAGAACTCTACCCGTTTTAAGAACACTTTGATAAGTCAGATCGAAATCAAAAGGTTTAATAGTTGGGAAATAAAGAACTTCGGCTTCATATCCCTGCTCTTGCAAGCGATCAGCCGCCTGAAGAACTGTTTTCAAGGGCGGACCAATCACAACAATTGTGACGTCTTTGCCCTTTTTTACACAAATACCTTTACCAACTTCTATATCACCTTTATCAAAAACAACCTCATGTGGTTGCTCAGGAAGGCGGAAATAATTAATACGGCCATTATTGTATTCTTTTTTGAAAAGCGTGTTAAATTCTACAGGGCTCGCTGGGAAAAAGACTTCTGCTGATTTAAAATGGCTCATCAAAGAGAGGTCTGTGTAGCAGTGATGGCTACAGCCAAGCTGCGCATAATCAAAAGCAGATCCTACTGAAATCAAATTAAGACCCAGTTCTTGATATCCAAAATCCAATTTTATTTGCTCGTAAGCTCGTTCAATAATAAAGGGTGCGATCGTATGGACAACTGGTATCAGGCCGCTTTTAGCAATACCTGCTGCTATGTTAACAATAGAAGGCTCGCAAATACCGATATTATAATACCGTCCAGGGCAAGCTCTTGCAAAATCTTGCAAAATAGAATGACTAATATCGCCTACCATAACGATTAGTTTATCGTCCTTTATCCCTACCTCTAGCATCGTATCAGCAAATTCTTGTCTTAGTTTTTTCATAATTTAAGATAACTCCGCATAGATCTGCTGTAATTCTTCTTTATTCGGAATACGATGATGCCATTTTCCATGGCCTTCTATAAAAGTCACGCCCTTCCCTTTAACTGTATGGGCAATAATAACAGTCGGAATACCCTCAAGAACATAATTAAGGGAAGAGAAAACACGGGCCAGCTGCTCTTCATCATGACCATCAACTTCAAAAACTTGCCAACCAAAAGCTCGCCACTTATCAGCCAAAGGATCTACGGGTAGAATTTGTGCTGCAGATCCATTAAAATCCACAATAGCTACCAAATTACCTAGCTTTTGTCTTGCAGCTACAAGTGCTGTTTCCCAAATAGTTCCCTCATTACATTCACCATCGCCTAGCAACGTAAAGACACGGTTATTTTTACCTTGTATACGTAGCCCGAGAGCAATCCCTGTAGCTGTGGGAAAACCATGACCAAGAGATCCTGTTGAAGCTTCTGCACCAGGAACACATGTAGTATCAGGATGGCCCCCTAAAATACCTCCGGGACAGCTATATTCCCTAATATCTTCATCTGTTAAAAAACCATTCTTATGCAAAACAACATATAAGGCACCAGCACCATGCCCCTTACTTAAGATAAAATAATCCCGCTCGTCCCATTTAGGGCTCTTGGAATCGAAGCGTAAAACATGCGTATAAAGACAATCAATAATATCAACAACAGAGTAAGAACTCGGAATATGGCCCTCTTTAGAATCATGGACCATTTGGGCTATTTTTTTTCTTAATTCTTTCGTCATTGTGCATCCTGTGTATAAAACGAGCGCCCTTGGCCACCATCAACAACAAATGCTGATCCAACACAAAAGGAACTATGCTCTGAACAAAGAAAGGCTACCACATCCGCAATTTCTTCGGGTCTTCCAAAGCGCTGTATGGCTACTCTTTCTTTTAAATACTTCTCTACATGCTCTGGTCTATCACGTGAAGCCTCATCCCAATAATTCCCCTCAGCCATGATAGGGCCTGGCAAAACACTTGTCATAACTATCCCATCTTTAGAGACATAGCGACCAAGGCTTCGTACATATGCTGTTAAAGCTGCTTTTGCAGCACAATAACTAGGTGGCCCCTGGTTCTCTAAGGCAGAAATTGAAGAGACATGACAAATACGTCCCCATTTTTTTGCCATCATCGAAGGAATCAAACGCTGATTCATAATGACAGCTACATCCAAATTAAGGCGCATAACGCGGTGCCACTCTTTTAAAGAGCACAGGGGATCTGTTATTCCCAGATTTCCACCTACGTTATGCACAATAATATCAGGACTACCCTCTTTAGCTACAAAATCACATAGAAGCTCCGGAGAGCCCTCTTCTTCAAGATCTCCACAAAAAGCTTTGTGATTACCTGGAAAAACGGAAATCTCCTTCAAAAGAGCTTCTAAATCTTTTTCCGAACGAGAATTAACGGTCAGCTGAGCTCCCTGTTTAGCAAGCTCTACGGCAATAGCCCTTCCAAGACCACGCGTTGCCCCTGTTACTAAAGCTCGTTTTTCCTGTAACTGTATTTGCATCAAACTCTCTGACTGTTAACAGTTACCAAGGCATAACCTCTTTAGCGGAAATAAATAGCGTTCCATCCAGATAACTGGTTGGCATATCCTCTTGTTTTTCTACAAGATTCCAGCCTTTTTTTTGAGCAAAAAGATGAATACCTTTAATCTCTTTCAAATGATTAAAAATATGCTCAGCATTATTCTTAGAACCTATTTCAACAAGAATATCGACTTTTTCGTATTCAGGTTTTCCTAAAGCAAGAAGTATATCCGCTTCATGCCCTTCAACGTCCATCTTAATGAGATCAACTTCTTTAACAATTTTTTTGATATCGGCAATAGGCACAGTATGTCTTTCCAAATCACCATAAGAATTTTTAGCACCAGCTAAATGACTAGAGGTGGTGTTACCAAGAACACGCACAAATTCAGCCTCGCCCTCTTTATCAGAAACAGCAGCATTATGCAGATTCACTGTTGTGATACCATTTAATGCCATAGTTTCCTGAAGCCATTGAAAATGCGTGCTGTCTGGTTCATAAGAGTTCACTTCAAAGCCCGCACGACTCATAAGTAGGGAATGGAGACCAATATTGGCCCCAATATCAAGAGTCTTTTTATAAAGATGACGATTCGCCCAATAAAAACTAAAAAGAATCAGTTCATCCAGACCAAAAAGATCTAGTGAATCAATAGCGCCCATCTTGCGATACGGAAAGGCAAGAGCTCCAAAAGGCCCAAAATCCTGCTTCTGACCATCCTTATCAGAGAAAAGCGTTTCTATATGACCAATTGAGACATTTTCCATAAAAGAGTAGAGAGAAGAACCAGGTTTATGCTGCGCGCTAACAGCCGGCAATAAAGCAATAATTTGATCGATAACAGCAGATGATTTCATCATGTGAAAATCCTAAGAGTGTTGGTAATTCCCCTCTATATTGAAGTAAATAGGCTTTATAAAGAAGGAAATATTGGCTCCTTTTTTCTTTTGGGTAAAATCCCGCCCAAATGTAATATGAAATCTTCCTTTTATTACAAAAAGTTATTTCATGATAGCCCATACATATCCTCTCTCTGGAGCCAAGGTCCTCTTTAAATTAATTGGACTTAAATCATTAGCGCATAAATTACGTAAAAAAATATCTGTTATCAGGCATAACCACATGCTCAATGAAACAAAAATATTTCATACGCTCTCCCCTAATCTTCTAATAGGAATTACACGCGCATTTCGACATTTAGAAAAAAATGCTCCCCACTTACTCGAAAATGGATCTTATTTAGAATTCGGATTATTTAAAGGATTTGCCTTATGGTTCGCTGAACGCATCTCACAGGAGTTTTCTAAAGACTTTACTCTGTATGGATTTGATTCCTTTGCAGGCCTTCCCAAGACCCTTATTGATAAAGAAGAGCCGAATTGGACACCTGGAGCCTATGCTTGTAATCAAGAAACTGTTATGAATGATATTCAAACCTCCCAAGGAGATTTAAATCGCATACGCCTTACTAAAGGCTTCTTTTCAAAAGAATTATTCGCCAATGTACTAAAAGAAAACCTATCCAAAAACCATCTATCGTTGTAATCGATTCCGACATCTATGAATCTTGCCAAATCATTTTGGAAGAATTTGGTCCTCTTTTCCAAAAAGGAACCGTCTTACTTTTTGATGACTTCAATGCTTTTGGCAAAAGTGATGCTCATGGGGAACGCAGATCCTTGAAAGAATTCCAAGAAAAACACCCTGACTTTAAAATAACTCACCTATTTAATTTTGGCTGGCATGGTGAAGCTTTCGAGGTCCAGCACCCCATCTAGAAATCTATGATCCCCATTTTAAACAGAATAGCGAGGTGTATATAAGAAATTCTCGACATTTTTAAAAATAAAGATCAGACTACCTCCAACCATTTTCAGGAGTATTATGCGTAACATTTATCGTATCTTCAGTCTCTGCTCAGGGCCTTTTTATTAAAAAGATTTACCATTCGTTCTAAATAATTTGCCTAGTATACGCAAGGCGCAAGTATCATCCCATGCAGCTTCTCTCCTGCGCTTGGCGACACCCATGGTCTCTTCGATATCCTGCTTTATCAATGCCATGGCTATTCTTCTAAACATTAGACCTCTTTCGAAATTCATCATGGCAACTCTAAATTGTGAATTCCTGCGATAAGGTTAAACCTTAAACCGAATCTTTTTCTCCGATTTCTGTATCTATCACTTATAATCTTAAACCTCTTAAGACTACCTATTACATTCTCATTTACCACTCTCTCTGAGGAGATTTCACGATTCTGTTTTTTTCTTCTACTGTTAGAGGCTTCTTCTTACTCGATTTCTTAGGCAGCCTCGTGTTACTTTGTAATTTTTTTATACCTGTATATCCGCTATCCGTTATTCCTGAACGCTCTTTTGTCCAACGAACCTTGCTCTCCTTAAAGAGTCGAAAATCGTGCTTCTTCCCGTTGCTAAAAGATGTACAGATTACTTTCTTTGTTTTCTTATCGACAACTACTTGGCTTTTTAGGGTATGCCTTTTCTTTTTTCCTGAATAAAAATACTTTTGTTTATTGTTTCTGTTTTTTATCTGCTTTTTATTTCGAACTCTTTTTTTTTGCCCTTTCTATTGGACTCTCAGAGGCATCAATAAGCAGAATTTCATATTCTAGATCGCTCTTTAAAAGAGCTTTACGCCCTGGAAGAGCAAAAGCTGGATGCTTGATCAGTGTCTCTTCCACCCACTTTACCGTTTTATAAGCATTGCTTTCGCTGACTGCATAACTTTGGCTTATGTGAAAGTAAGTTCTGTATTCTCTTATGTACTCTAAAGTCATCAGCAGCATATTTTCTATGCTTAACTTCTTTTTCCTTCCTTTCCTCGATTTCCTATCCTTAATAGCCTGCTCTAGCATGCCTGTCATCTTGTCAAATGTTGTTCGCTTAACGCCTGTTAAACGGCGAAATTTTTCTTTACCTAATCCCTTTACAGTCTCAAATTTCATCAGGCCTCCTTTATTCAGAAGTCAGAATATACACTCCTAAAGTTAATTTCGAAAGAAGTCTATTGCTAGATTTTCAGCTGCATGTAAGGCATTAGCCTGATGCGCATCCTCACAAAAAATCACATCCATACACCCTTGAAGATGGTTTTCTATAGACCAATGACTACGTGTGGCCAAGGCTGCTTCTTCTGGAAGCCACTCTTTGCTCGATATGTAGTATCTCTTTTCTTTTGATTCTCTACCTTTGCAAATACGTGTAGAAGTTACCTCTATCATAGATTTTATGCCCCCCCATTCTTTACGAAAGTCCAGACAATCTAAGTTATTGGTTACAAAAACTTTGCGCTATTCAATTCTTCCATGACCCCTATCTGAAGTTATAGCAATCTTACAATCAGTATCTTCTGCGTTGTCCACGGCTTCCTGACTCACACAAAAAAGTTTTCTGCTCCTGCATGTAGCATCCCTTGATTGCGCTTCAGAGTAAGTGTGTAATCTCCGCCTTTTTCTTGAATTT